>NZ_DAIUEH010000048.1:0-43399 GCF_036845245.1 Methylobacter sp. | reverse complement strand
TTAGAGGATTGGGGGGAGTCGTGTCTTTCCCAATAGTCTAGCTCAACCGGTGAGCCGGGGAGTCGCTATTTTTGCGAAAGCTTTTATGGGCCTCCCAGCCCAACAAGCGGCAAAAATTACGCGACCGCTAATGCCTGCGGCTGCCCCAGCCGTCCTGGTCACTCGATCGCTACCCAACAAGGGGTAGCTCACATGCTCTCCAATGACTCGACGCGATTTCGGAAAGCCTGCATTTTCACTTCGCAAGCTGCGTGAAAACACATGCACTATCGCTTCTGGGGACTACTCGACTCCTGTCTCGCAGCGCTGGCTTCTATTTAGCTCTTAATTCACATTTGACTTATCAATACGGCAGTAACGGTTCATTGGCAGGAATTTCCCTGGAGATAACGCAAGACCTGCTGGACAGTTCCTCTTTTGGTGTGAATCCGCAGGACTTGCATAAGCTGTCCTTGCTAAGTGAAGGATCGATGTGGTTGGGTTAAGGAAGTTTTTGACGACGCTATCGCATATAACATCAGTTCTGCAGCAGGTGGAACTGATTGCTCCCCGGAAAGTAGCGATGGCGATTTTTCTCATCATCTGTTGAGAAGCTCTATACTGGATTACAAGCTGACTTGTCGCAAATTTCGGTACGCGCCGTTGGCCTGGTGAAATCCTGACGATCAAATCTGAGTCAACTGTAGACACGAATTCATCTATATCTGCCGGCAGTATTCGACCCATGATAAGCTTGCTGAATTGAAGCTGTCGAATGACATGCTATGTACATTGCTATATCTTCAAAAAAGTGAAATTCATGATCGTATTAGTACATATTTGGAATAATCCATTTGTGACCGACAACAATTCCGGAGAATGCCTCAATGTCCAAAAAGCCGATAACCCCCCCAAAAGACATCGATCAACAGCAACATATTCGCGATTTACAACGTAGGGCCGAAGAATTCGTGGGCGGCGAACTGTCGTTCTTTGAGTCGGAAGAGATGGCGACGGAGTTGCAGGAACGGTTCTGGGAACGGGGGATAGCTCGGAATGGACCTGCTGGTCGTGTTCTGCGTCCGGCCAATACCGATCTGCCGCGAATAGCTACGATAGGTTATAATTCTCCGCCTTAACCGAAATACGTTGATACAGGCACTTGCAGCGTATTTCAATATCATCGAATAGTCCGGAGGCCGTTATGAGAAAAATATCCCTATTAAGCGCAATATTGTTGACTGCCTGCGTCACCATCAACATTTACTTCCCTGCTGCCGCCGCTGAAAAGGCCGCAGATGAGATCATTAAAGACATTCAAAAAAATACCCCGCAACAAACGGAACCCAAGCCTAAGGCCAGTTTGCCGGACTGGCAGGTCAGCGTTTATCAGCTGATTGATGCGGCGATTAATGTGGTGGTGCCGTCCGCGCAGGCCGATGAGGCGAATCTGGCAATCGACAGCGCTGAAATCAGGCAGGTGCGAAGCGCTATGGAAGCCCGTTTTGCCAGTCTGCAACCGTTGTATGCAGCCGGTTTTGTCGGCATACAGGCGGACGGTTTGCTGGCGGTCAGGGATGCCGGCAGCGTACCGCTTAAAGACAGGAATCAGGTCAATAAACTGGTCGCCGCGGAAAATGCCGATCGGCAAAGTCTTTATCAGGCGATTGCCAATGCCAACGGTCATCCGGAATGGGCGGCGCAAATCAAATCAACCTTTGCCGCTCGCTGGGTGAGTAATGCTCAACCGGGCTGGTGGTATCAATCCTCAGGAAGCTGGAAACAAAAGTAAACATGGCAAATAGAAGAAGAGTCAAAAAGCAGCTACCGGACACGCCGGTTAAAGTCACTATAGAATCTCTGGCCCATGACGGGCGCGGCGTGGCGCATGTCGACGGTAAAGTGATTTTTATCGATGAGGCGTTGCCGGGCGAAGAGGTGGAGTTTGTTTATACCGAAAGCCGCAAGGATTATGCGGAAGGTAAGGTCGTCAATCTGTTGAGCCGCGCTGCCGACCGGGTCGATGCATTGTGTGCGCACTACGGTGTCTGCGGCGGTTGCAGTTTTCAGCATGTCGAATCGGCGGCGCAAATTCGAATCAAGCAGGATTTGCTGGTCGATCAGTTTAAGCGCATCGGTAAGGTGGAAATACCTGAGCTTTGGCAGCCGCTTGAAGGCCCGCATTGGGGCTATCGCAGCAAAGCGCGGATGGGGGTTAAGTATGTCGAGAAAAAAAACCGGGTGCTGGTCGGTTTCAGGGAAAGACGGCATCCGTATTTGGCTGAAATTGAAAGTTGCGTGGTGATGAACCCTATCGTCGGCACCAAGCTGATGGCTTTGTCGGAAATGATCGGCGGTTTGACCATCAGGGACAAAATCCCGCAGATTGAAGTGGCTATCGGCGATAACCAATGCGTGTTGTCGATTCGGGTGCTGGAGCCGCCGACCGATGCCGATAAGGAACGGATGCGCGAGTTTGCCCATCAGAATGACATGTCGCTGTGTTTGCAATCGAAAGGTCCGGATACGATCGTGCCGTTGGATGGCGAACCGGAGGTGATTCCGACTTATGCGCTGCTGGATCAGGGCTTGGAGTTTAAATTTAAACCGGCGATGTTTACCCAGGTTAATTACGAAATTAACAAGAAAATGATAAACCGGGTGTTGGAGACTTTGGCATTGAATGAAAACGACTCGGTGCTGGATTTATTTTGCGGCTTGGGCAATTTTACCTTGCCGATGGCGAAATTTGCCGGGCGCGTGGTCGGCGTGGAAGGCGATCAGCCGCTGGTTAATCATGCCAAGGAAAATGCCCGTCATAACAATATAGAAAACGTTGAGTTTTATGCGGCCGATTTAAGCAAGGATATTAGCGATCAGCCTTGGGCCAACCGGAAATACAATAAAATCATGCTCGATCCGTCCAGGGCCGGTGCATCCGAGGTTTTGCATCATTTTAAAAAATGGCAGCCCGAGCAGATTGTTTATGTGTCTTGCAATCCTTCAACACTCGCTCGCGATGCGGGGATTTTGGTTAATGAGCTGGGCTATAAACTGGTTAAGGCAGGGGTGATGGATATGTTTCCGCAAACCGGGCATGTTGAGTCGATGGCTTTGTTTACAAAATAGAATACGAGTGTTCATTGTTAAATGAAAAATAATCATGCGGTGGATGCGGCGGATTATCTGGATATTTGTATCGCCAGCCAGCAATTGACTGTATATGCGGGTGGACATCCGGTGCAGTGTTATCCCGTTTCAACCGCCAAGAATGGATCGGGCGAACTGATGGGCAGCGAATGCACGCCGACCGGCTGGCATAAAATCAGGGCCAAGATTGGAGCCGGTCAGCCGTTAAACGCGGTGTTTGTCGGCAGACGCGCTACCGGAGAAATATACAGCGCTGAACTGGGCAGGCAAAATCCGCAACGCGACTGGATATTGACCCGTATCCTGTGGCTAGGCGGCCTGGAGCCGGGCAAGAATCGTTACGGCAAAGTCGATACGACCTGGCGGTATATTTATATCCACGGATGCCCCGATCAGTTAATGAATGGCAGACCTGAGTCGCATGGCTGTGTTCGGATGAAAAATGCCGATGTTTTGGATTTGTTTAACAGGATTGAGGCTGGGGGTAAAGTTTATATTCATGAGTAGTTGTTTTTTGGTGAGTGCGGGGTATTGCGGTATAGCTAAGTTTTATCTCGTAGAAGTAGGGCGTGCCGTGCGCTCCTCGATTTTTAAGGCGCGCACGGCGCGCCCTACCGGGCAGCAGTTTTATGTGAAGGGTCTGGCATGACGCGCATCGTTTTAGGCATAGAATACGATGGCAGCGGTTTTTCAGGCTGGCAATGGCAAACCGATCAGCGTAGTGTTCAGCAGGTGCTTGAGCAGGCCTTGTCGAAAGTCGCCAATCATCCCGTCACCGTACAATGTGCGGGAAGAACTGATACCGGTGTACATGCGCTTGAGCAGGTTGTACATTTTGACGCAAAGATAGAACGCGAACTTCATGCCTGGATGTTGGGTGGTAACAGTAATCTGCCGGATGATGTCAGAGTTACCTGGGTAAAACCGTCGGTGGATGATTTCCACGCCAGGTACAGTGCGATTGCCCGTTTTTACCGCTATGTGATTCTTAATCGGCCTATCAAATCGGCGTTATTGCGCAATCAGGCGACATGGCGTCCCAGCCCGCTGGATGCCGATAAAATGCATCAGGCTGCGCAACACCTGATCGGCAAGCATGATTTTTCCTCGTACAGGGCACAAGGCTGCCAGTCCAAAAGTCCTTGCCGGGAGATGTATTTTATTGATGTTTATCGGGACGACGATAAGGTCATTATTGATATTTCCGCCAATGCTTTTTTGCATCATATGGTCAGGAATATTGCCGGGGTGTTGATGGATATAGGTGCCGGAAAGCAGCCGGTAGAATGGACACAGGAATTGCTTGAGGTTAAAAGCCGCAAGTTGGGTGGCGTTACTGCGCCGCCTGATGGCCTATATTTGGGTGCAGTTTATTATCCTGAGCATTACGGTATTGCCAAACATCCGGTATTTGATAAATTGCCTGTTGATGCGAAGCGGCATGATTAATGTCTATAGAGGCGTTGTAATGCTTGTTTGCAATCGCCTGAATATCAAGTAGATTGTCTTTCTTATAAATATATAGCGATGGTTAATATGAATAACTTTATCTCTTTTCAAATTCATGGTGGAGCCGATCACGGTGGCGGTATTGCCGAGGGCGTTTCAGGTCTGCTGGCTTTTTTTGAAGAGCTCCCGAATCATGATCCTGAGGGCATTTTTTCGATATTACTGCCCGGCATTTCCAGCATGGACAATATTCATCCTTTGCTGGTGCATTTTCCGCTCGCATTTTTGTCGACTTTTTTTGTTTTGGATGTGGTCGGTACGCTGGCTAAAAAACAACACTGGCGCAATGTCGCAAGCTGGTTGTTGTATTTTGGCACTGTAGCCGCCGTATTTACGGTGATTGCCGGTTTTATTGCCGCAGGATCCGTAGCGCATGGGGAGGAGGTCCATGAAATTATGGAGCGACATGAGCACTTCGGCGTATCAGTGCTTTCTTTGGCGATTTTGTTGTCGGCTTGGCGCTTGAAAAGCGGTGGAGTTATTCAGGGCGGCGCTAACAGTTTTTTTCTGATATTAGCCGGTTTACTCTGTGGCTTGATGATGTTGGGTGCGGATTTAGGCGGCTTGATGGTTTATAAATACGGCGTGGCTGTTAAAGCCGCTCAAGTTTCAGATGCTGATGTTCATGAGCATCAGCATGACCATGACCATGACCATGACCATGACGAACATGAGCACGAACATGTTCATCAGCCTGAATAGATAGCATAAGGTAAGCGGTTCTTCTGCTTACCGATTTTAGCATTATTGAAAAAGGCCGGTTTTATATCGGCCTTTTTTGTTCTTTCATCAACTAAGATTAATAATGATTACAAACAAATCATAATGCTATTTTATGTTATTCTACGCGGCTAGCTTTTTTTGGAAATTTCTCATATCACTTTATGCGAACTCGCGTTAAAATTTGCGGTTTTACCCGTGCTGAAGATGCTGTTTGTGCAGCTAAATTGGGTGTGGACGCAATCGGTCTGGTGTTTTATCCGCCCAGTCCGAGGAATGTTGATATTGATCAGGCGGTTAAGATTGTTAATGCTTTGCCTGCATTTATCTCGGTCGTCGCTTTGTTTGTTGATGAGCGGGAGTCGCGGATACGCGATGTGCTGGAGCAGGTACCGATAGATTGCCTGCAATTTCATGGCGATGAATCTGCTGAAGCTTGCAGGATTTATGGTAAACGTTATATGAAAGCCGTCAGAATGGAGGATGGCATTGATATTCCAGACTTGGCTCTGCAATATCATGATGCGGCTGGGTTGCTGCTGGATGCCTATCATCCGGGAACGAAAGGCGGTACGGGCAGCCGTTTTGACTGGAACAGGATTCCTGAACATTGTGCCCTGCCAATCATATTGGCGGGTGGTTTGGATATAAATAATGCCAGACAGGCGGTACAGACGGTAAAACCTTACGCACTGGATGTCAGTAGCGGTGTGGAAGCGGAAAAAGGTGTTAAGGATGCGCTAAAAATGGCGGCATTTATACGAGAAGTTAATGAGGGTGACAGAATAATATGACAGAAAAATATAATATGCCCGATGAGCGGGGACACTTCGGTCCTTACGGCGGAATGTTCGTCGCAGAAACATTGATCCCACCGATTCAGGAATTGAATGCCGCTTATCAGCAGTATTTAAGCGATCCTGAATTTATAGCGGAGCTGGACGCGGACTTAAAGTATTACGTAGGTCGGCCTTCGCCTTTATATCATGCTGAACGCTGGAGTCGTGAGCTGGGCGGCGCACAGATTTACTTGAAACGCGAAGACCTGAATCATACCGGCGCACATAAAATAAACAATACGATCGGTCAGGCTTTATTGGCCAAGCGCATGGGCAAGACGCGCATTATTGCCGAAACCGGAGCCGGTCAGCATGGTGTCGCGACGGCGACGGTTGCAGCACGGCTGGGCCTGGAGTGCGTGGTTTATATGGGCGCCGTTGATGTGGCTCGGCAGTCTTTGAATGTATATCGGATGAAATTGTTGGGCGCGAAAGTTGTCGCGGTTGAATCCGGTTCCAAAACCTTAAAAGATGCGTTGAACGAAGCGCTCAGAGATTGGGTGACCAATGTCGATAATACCTTTTATATTATCGGTACGGTTGCAGGGCCGCATCCTTATCCAGCGATGGTCAGGGATTTTCAGGCGATCATCGGCCGCGAAGCAAAACAGCAATGCCTGGAGCAAGCCGGACGCTTGCCTGATGCTCTGGTTGCCTGTGTCGGCGGCGGATCGAATGCAATCGGTTTGTTTTATCCGTTTATTGATGACCGTTCGGTAAAAATGATCGGCGTTGAAGCGGCTGGCGACGGTATTGAAACCGGTCGTCATTCCGCCCCTTTATGTGCCGGACGTCCCGGCGTACTGCACGGTAACCGGACTTACCTGATGGAAGATGACGACGGTGAAATTATCGAGACCCACTCCATTTCAGCCGGTTTGGATTATCCGGGCGTCGGTCCTGAACATGCATGGCTGAAAGATACCGACAGGGCTCAGTATGTCAATATTACCGATAATGAAGCGCTGGAAGGTTTTCATGCATTGACCAGAATGGAGGGTATTATTCCGGCACTGGAATCGAGTCATGCGATGGCTTATACGATGAAGCTGGCGCCTACCATGAACAAAGATGAAATTATCATTGTCTGTCTGTCCGGCCGCGGCGATAAAGATATGCAAACGATGGCTCAACGCGAGGGGATAGAACTGTGAGTCGATTAGCCGCTACATTTGAACAGTTATCTAAAACAGGCCGCAAGGCGCTAATCCCGTTTGTTACCGCGGGCGATCCAAGACCTGATTTCACCTTGCCGTTGATGCATGCGATGGTTGAGGCCGGTGCGGATGTTATCGAGCTGGGTGTGCCGTTTTCCGATCCTATGGCGGACGGCCCGGTTATTCAGCGAGCCAGCGAGCGCGCTTTAGAACATAAAATGAGCTTAAGACGCACATTGACTATCGCGGCAGAATTTAGAAAAACCAATCAACATACGCCGGTGGTGTTGATGGGTTATGTGAATCCGATTGAAGCCATGGGTTATGAGAATTTTGCCAATGCCGCACAACGTGCCGAGATTGATGGCGTTTTAACCGTTGATTTGCCGCCTGAAGAGGCGGATGAATGCGTTGCCCTGTTAAAGGCGCGCGACATAGATCCGATTTTCCTGTTAGCGCCGAACAGCAGCGATGAACGCATTAAAAAAATGGATACAGCCGGTAGCGGTTATCTTTATTATGTTTCGTTGAAAGGTGTAACCGGAGCAGGGCATTTAAATACTGGGGATGTCGAGACCAAGCTCAATCAAATCCGGCTAAGCACCGGTTTGCCTGTAGCGATCGGTTTTGGCGTCAAGGACGCACAAACGGCAAAGACCGTTGCAAATCTGGGTGACGGTGTAGTTATCGGCAGTGCCCTGATCAGCAAAATTGAAGCAAACCTTGATGATCCGGAACGTGCCGGAAAAGAAATAGTCGAGTTACTGGTCGCTATGCGCCAAGCAATGGATAGCTGAAAGACAGGGTTTAAAACACGATGATGAAATACGATGGGGCATACGAATGAGTTGGTTTGAGAAGTTAATCCCTTCAACAATTAGAACCGAAGGGTCGAATAAAAAAGGCGCTGTGCCTGAAGGATTGTGGAATAAGTGCCCTAGCTGTAATGCAATTCTTTATAACACGGAGTTGGAAAGGAATTTCAGTGTTTGTCCAAAATGCGATCATCACATGCGCATTTCGGCCAGAACGCGGTTGAATATGTTTCTGGACGAAGGCGGTCATGAAGAGATAGGCAAAAATGTTAAGCCTGTCGATCCGTTACGATTCAAAGACAGTAAAAAATATAAAGACCGTATTACCCAGGCGCAAAAACAGAGTAAAGAAAATGATGCGTTGGTGGTAATGAAAGGTCAGTTAAAAGGCCGGGATATTGTTGCAGCCGCGTTTGATTTCGGTTTTATGGGCGGCTCGATGGGTTCGGTGGTTGGCGAAAAGTTTGTTCGCGGCGTCAACAAAAGCCTGGAATTGGGCGTGCCTTTTATTGTGTTTACGGCCAGTGGTGGGGCGCGTATGCAGGAGTCGTTGTTTTCGTTGTTTCAGATGGCAAAAACCAGTGCTGCACTAACGAAACTGTCCGATGCAGGCCTTCCGTATATTTCGTTTATGACCGATCCGACCATGGGCGGCGTTTCAGCCAGCTTGGCTATGTTGGGCGACATTAATGTTGCCGAACCCAATGCCTTAATCGGTTTTGCGGGTCCCCGTGTCATAGAGCAAACCGTCCGGGAAAAGTTGCCGGAAGGCTTTCAGCGAAGCGAGTTTTTACAGGAGCATGGCGCTATCGACATGATTATCGATAGACGTGAGATGCGCGATAAAATAGCCGGTATTTTAGCTTTGCTGATGGCAAGTAGAGATAAAACGCCTTTCAGTCTTGTTTTGCCCAAAGTGGATGCTGAAGGCGCAAGGGGATCTGAAGTCGAAGCGGATGATGTTGAACATCGCCCGGATCAGGAAGACTGATTTTAATACCGGTTAATGATACGTTTTGATTCGCTACAGGATTGGCTGAAGTGGCAGGAAAGCTTACATCCTTTAGTAATTGATTTGGGGTTGGAGCGGGCGGCACAGGTTTTTCGTGCGCTTAACCCTGATTATGTCAAACCTCCAACCATTACTGTTGCCGGAACCAATGGCAAAGGCTCGTCTGTTGCTTATCTTGAGTCAATTTATACGGCGCAAGGCTATCGGGTAGGCGCTTATACGTCGCCACATATTCTGAAATATAATGAAAGAATAAAAATCGACGGCAAACCGGTATCGGATGACGAAATCTGTGAGGCCTTTGCAAGAATAGAGTCGGTACGAGGCAATACCTCATTAAGCTATTTTGAATTTGGCACTCTGGCGGCATTGGATATTTTTCAGCGAGCCGGCGTCGATGTTCAATTGCTTGAAGTGGGATTGGGCGGACGATTGGATGCCGTCAATATTGTCGATCCCGATGTCGCATTGATCACCAGTATCAGTATTGATCATATTGAATGGCTGGGCGGTACACGAGAAGCTATTGGACGGGAAAAAGCGGGTATTTTTCGCACATCCATTCCCGCTATCACAGGCGATCCGGAACCCCCGGAATCATTAATGCAAAGCGCTATTGAACGGCATGCCTTACTGTATTGTATCGGTAAAGATTTTGGTTATAAAAAACGGGCAACCGGATGGGATTGGTTCTTTGCCGACCGGCAGATGCTACAATTACCTGAACCGGGTTTAAAAGGGGAACACCAGTTTCGCAATGCATCCTCTGTCATTCTAGCGGTGACAAAAATGGCGGAAGCCTTGCCGGTAACGGAAGCATCCATTAAACAGGGATTGGAAAATGCCCATTTAGCCGGGCGGTTTCAATTGATTGATGGCGACGTTCCCGTGCTGCTGGACGTGGGGCATAATCCCCAAGCAGTCAGGACACTGGCCGATTACGTGACGACTGTTTTCCCTGGCAGGCGTATTCATGCGGTTTTTTCAATGATGAAAGACAAGGATATCGCCGGTGTTCTTGAAATTATGAATTTTGCGGTTTACGACTGGTTTTTTGCACCGTTGGCAAATCCTAGAGCGGCTCCGGAGTCCGTTATGCGTGAGATTTTTTCGCAAAGTTCGGTGGCCAATGTATCTTTTGGTTTTGCCGACTTTACTGAAGCATTTTCTGCGGCAAAGAGTCAGTCGCAAAAAGGTGATCTGTTATTGGTTTTTGGATCTTTTTTTTTGGTATCTGAGTGCTTGATTGAATTTGAGAATAAGTGAGTAGACGAAATGGATCATGAATTAAAACAACGTTTAATTGGCGCCGTCGTTGTTACGGCGCTATGTGCTATTTTTATCCCGATGCTGTTCGATGATCCCGTCGATAATAGCGGTCAGTTAGTCAGTGAGTTGAATATTCCAGCTCCAGTTGAATCAGGCGCAAATACAGCCGACAAATTGCCGACCAGCGCCGAACAGGTTTCAAAGTTGCCGGATTCTGAGTCTTTATCAACCGAAGCCGCCGGCGATACGCTTGAAAGTACCGGGGCGGCAGAAGAAATCATCGATGAACCTGCGGCCGGTCAGTCGAAACAGGGACGTTCCGAAGAGTCGTTGTATGCCGAATCTGAAGGCTATACCCGCGAGAATGCTAATGCGGAAGAGGCCGTCGAACCTGACGATAACCAGCCAAAGCCGAAGCCGAAGCTAAAACAAGCTCCTGTAGATCAGTCTTTATCAGCCGATGCGGCGGCAGACGGCATCCGCAAAAGTATGGTTCCCAAAGCACCCGTCAGAGAGCCCCATGTGGAAACAATGGCTAAAGAACCTGTAAAGGTTAAGAAAGCCGTAGAGCCGGTACGGCCGGCGGTTAAAAAGCCCGAAATCGAATCACCGGCAAGTATTTTAGGACAACCGATCCTTAAACAGCCTAATAGCGCCAAGAGTCTGGCGGCGGCTGTTGCGGATGCAAAAAAACCGGCAGTTGCACCGAAAACGAATACTAAATTAGTGCGTTGGTATATTCAATTAGGTAGCTTTAGTAAAAAAGAAAATGCAATGTCTCTTTGGGAGAGTTTGCATGAACAAGGCTTGCCCGCCTCATTGGATACCGTTCAGACAGATAAAGGAATTTCATACCGGCTTCGTGTAGGACCAGAACTTGACGGAAAAAAGGCGGCCGCGATGAAAGCAAGACTGGATAAACAGAACATAAAGGCAATCCTGATTTCCGAGTAATGCGCTTGATAACAGTATGATCTGGATAGACTTCACCCTTGCCGGGCTTATTTTTATTTTCTTGGTAATCGGACTGCTGCGCGGATTTAATAAGGAAGTTTTTTCATTGGTATTCTGGGTGTTGGCAATCTGGGTGGGTCTAATGTTCAGTCGTGAATTTTCCTTTTTTCTGGAATCGACTATCCGCTATCCGGCAGTCAGAATAGCGGCATCTTTTATGGCTTTGTGTGCAATCACGCTGAGTCTTGGCGGTTTTATCGGTTTTCTATTGAATATACTGGCAAAGAAAACCGGCTTAACTTTTATGGAGCGTTTCGGCGGGATGATTTTTGGCGTTGTTCGCGGTCTGATTGTTGTTACTGTCGTTGTCATACTGGCGGGACTCACGCCATTACCTAAAGATTCCTGGTGGACAGAATCAACATTGATTCCACCTTTTCAGTTGCTCGCTACATGGTTGCGAGATCATTTTTCGCCAGGCATGGCGGAATACATCAGTTATCGTTAATTTTTTCGTTAATCGCTACAAAACAATTCAGGTTAAAAAATAATGTGTGGTATTGCTGCTATCGTTTCACATCAAACTGTCAATCAAGAGTTATATGATGCCCTGACAGTTTTGCAACATAGAGGTCAGGATGCCGCCGGCATTGTGACTTGTGAGGCCGGACGCTTACATTTACGCAAGGAAAACGGTTTAGCCCGTGATGTTTTTACCAATGCCCAGATGTTGAGATTGAAAGGCAATATGGGTATTGCTCACGTGCGTTATCCAACGGCGGGATGCACCAGTTCAGCAGAAGCGCAACCTTTCTATGTAAACTCTCCTTTTGGTTTGACGCTTGCGCATAACGGCAATTTGACCAATACCGAAGAGTTAAAAAAAGCACTGTTTGTAGAAGATCAGCGCCATATCAATACTGACTCCGACTCTGAAGTTTTGTTGAATGTTTTTGCCCACGAATTGCAGGCTTTGGGTAAATTGGATTTGAGCGTGGACGATGTTTTTCAGGCGGTATCCGGTGTGCATCGCCGTTGTCGCGGCGCTTATGCCGTTGTTATTATGATTGCAGGATTCGGGATTTTAGGTTTTAGGGATCCACATGGTATTCGGCCGATCGTGTTCGGCGAAAGAAAAACCGAGCAAGGTCCGGAATTCATGATTGCATCCGAAAGTGTTGCTCTGGATGTACTGGGCTTTGAGCTTATTCGAGATATTGAACCCGGCGAAGCGGTGTTTATAGAGGCATCAGGCGTATTGCACACCAAACAATGTGCTGAGAGAACGGACCATTGTCCGTGTATTTTCGAGTATGTTTACTTTGCCAGACCGGATTCAATTATTGATAATATTTCGGTTTATAAAGCGCGTTTGCGTATGGGCGAAAAATTAGCCAAAAAAGTGCAGAGAGACTGGCCCGATCATGATATTGATGTGGTTATTCCTATCCCCGATACCAGCAGGACGGCGGCTTTGCAAATGGCAAATCTTCTGGGCGTAAAGTACCGTGAAGGTTTTATAAAAAATCGTTATATCGGCCGGACGTTTATCATGCCGGGCCAAAAAATGAGGGAAAAATCGGTCAGGCAAAAGTTAAACGCGATCAGCCTTGAGTTTGAAGGCAAAAATGTCTTGCTGGTCGATGATTCGATTGTCAGGGGCACAACATCCGAGCAGATTATCCAGATGGCCAGGGATGCCGGGGCTAAAAAAGTGTATTTTGCCTCTGCTGCGCCCCCGGTTCGTTATCCCAATGTTTATGGCATTGATATGCCTGCCGCTAATGAATTGATTGCCCATGATCGTACTGAAGACGAGGTGTGCGTTGCAATCGGCGCAGACCGGGTGATTTACCAGGAGTTAAATGATCTGATCGATGCGGTTCGTAAAGGTAATCTGGATATCGGTCACTTCGACACCTCTTGCTTTAGTAAAGAATATATCACCGGTGATATTGACGATGAGTATCTGGAGCGAACTGAAGCGTTGCGCAATGACAGCGCACAAGCGTCAAGGAACTCGGAAAACTTCATGATCGGAATGCAAAACGGCGATTAAGATTCAAGCTGGAAGAAGAGAATTACAGACATTTTTTAGTAAATAAATACGTTTAATAAAGCGATGAAAGACATTAACTGGAACGACTACACTCTGGAAACCCAAGCAATAAGAGCGGGGCATCAACGTACTCATGAAGATGAGCACAGCATCCCGATTTTTGCCACATCGAGTTATGTGTTTAAGAGTGCGGAAGATGCCGCTTTGCGCTTTAGCGGGCAGAAACCCGGTAACATTTACTCCCGTTTTAATAACCCGACAGTTACCGCTTTTCAGGAGCGGCTGGCGTTAATGGAGAAAGGTGAGCGCTGTCTGGCATTTTCATCCGGTATGGCGGCCATTATGGCGGTCGGTATGGGCTTGCTTAAAGCCGGCGATCATGTGGTCTGTTCGCGCGGCGTATTCGGCAATACCGTGTTGATGTTCCAGAATTATTTCGGAAAATTCGGAGTCGAAACCGATTTTGTCGATTTGATCAATGCCGCGGCCTGGGAGTCGGCGATTAAACCGAACACCCGGTTTTTATTTCTGGAAACACCATCTAATCCATTGACTGAAATTGCCGATATTTCGGTGCTTGCAGACATAGCTCATAAGCACGGCTGTTTGCTGATTGTTGACAATTGCTTTTGTACGCCCGTGTTGCAAAAGCCTTTGGAATTAGGTGCGGATATTGTTGTTCATTCGGCAACCAAGTACATAGACGGGCAGGGCCGTTGTGTCGGCGGCGCTGTCGTTGCCAATGAAGAGATTATAGAAAAGCATATTTACCCTTATCTTCGCACCGGCGGCGCGACCATGAGCCCTTTTAACGCCTGGGTATTTTTGTCCGGTTTGGAAACGTTGGCGGTCAGGATGAAAGCACATTGTAACAATGCCTTCGAATTGGCCAAGTGGCTGGAGCAGCAGGCCGGTATAGCCAAAGTGCATTATCCCGGTTTGCCGTCCCATGCGCAGCATGAGTTGGCCAAGCGTCAGCAAAATTATTTCGGCGGTATAGTCAGTTTTGAATTGAGCGGCGGCAAAGAACACGCCTGGAAGTTGATCGACGCCACTGAAATGCTGTCAATTACCGCAAATCTGGGCGATGTCAAAACCACCATCACCCATCCGGCAACCACCACGCATGGTCGATTAACGCCGGAAGTCAGAGCGGCCGCCGGCATTAAGGATGGCTTGGTCAGGGTTTCAGTAGGATTGGAAAATGTTGAAGATATTAAAAAGGATATTTTAAGAGGTTTGTAATTCTACAAGTCCAAAAGCCTTTTTTATCCTCATATTATTTTAGATCTGTCATTGCGATTTCTGCCCGGATATCGCAATGACAAAGGATTGTGGTCTATGCAGCTGCCAGTAAATCATCCAGTTTTTTTTGTTGATCCAGCGCATATAGCTCGTCAAAACCGCCGACATGATAATCACCGATATATATCTGGGGAACTGTCCGGCGATTTGTTTTAAGCATCATTTCTTCTCTTAAGCCGGGTTCGGCGTCCACATTAATTTCTGTATAGGAAACTCCTTTTTTGTTTAGCAGGCGCTTAGCCATCATGCAATAAGGGCAAATATTGGTAGTGTAAATTTGTATTTCCGGCATATTTTATTTATTAAGGATTGCTAATGTAGAATTGGGCATTCTATCGGGTATCGCGTTGTTGTTCAATGGCGATAGCAAGCGATAAATATTTGATCAGTTCCCAAGCCGTATCCTGAATGTTTCTGCCGAAAGCCACCACTCCGTCTTCGTGTCCCAGCATGGTAAATAATGAGTTCTGCGACAGCTTGCCGGACTGAAACAATTGCTCAACAGCCGTTGCCATTTCAACGGTGCCGTAGGGGACATCGGCGCTAGTATGCGGAAGCCCAAGCGCTGCGGTATGCTTCCAAATTTCTGGGCTGTGGGCATGAATAACGGCCTGAATAGCATTGTCCTGGGCGTAAATGCTGGCGTGGGTCAGGGATTCGGAAGAAGGCTTGCATAGCCCGCAAGAATGAAGCCGGTTTTGGTGAGGTTCGGCGTTGACGATAAGACAATAATGTTCCGGACTGAGGTGTTCAATATGTCCGGTTTGAGTGCCGCTGATAATAAATCGAGCGCTGTGAGCATCGATTCTTTGGCTGATATTGCCGAATCCGATATTGTTGTAACGTTCAGGAGTTTGTCCGATAAGATCAAGCCGGACCGCAATAGTGCGCCAGGCATTGATTTCGGTTATTGATAACAGATGGTTAATAGACTGTTGCGTATGATTTAGCTGGTATTTGATGACACCTTCTTGTTCTTCCATTTGGCAGGATCGTAGGCAATGTGGTTGAGTGGATATGAATGTGGCTAGAGTATAGTTTACAAAAATAAAATACAGATAAAATGCAGAGTGTTATAAAATTAACGGTTTACAAATTTGAAGACCGATTTTGCCGTGACTGCACCCCGGCAGCCGTCGGTATTTCCTCCATCTATGGAGGTCATCGGTAACAAAAAAAACAGTGGCTTAACTATGCGATGTCCGTTTTGTGGGGCGCAAGATACGCGGGTTCTTGATTCCAGATTGGCAAATGAAGGTGATCAGGTTCGCCGTCGACGAGAATGTAATGTTTGTAAAGAACGATTTACGACGCACGAGGTGGCTGATACACATTGTCCCAGCATCATTAAACGCGACGGCGTACGCGAGCCTTTCGAGGAAAATAAGCTGCGTTCCGGTATGCTCAGGGCACTGGAAAAGCGGCCGGTAAGTAGTGATGATATTGAAGCCGCGATCAATCGAATAAAAAGCGAGTTGCGGGCGTCGGGCGAGCGGGAAATATCGGCGCAGGAGTTGGGCGAAAAGGTCATGAAAGAGTTAAGCCTATTGGATCATGTGGCTTTTGTGCGCTTTGCCTCGGTTTATCGAAGCTTTCAGGATGTCAGTGAGTTCACCGACATGATTGAAGATTTACGAACGACCGCCAAAAATGATGGAAGCGTCGCAACCACGGAACCGGGGCGACAAAAATAATGTCAGCGCAGCGCGATGCTTTTTATATGGCGCAAGCCATTTCCCTGGCGAAAAAAGGTCGCTATACGACTGATCCTAATCCCCGTGTAGGTTGTGTTTTAGTCAGGGATAATACAGTCATTGGCCAGGGCTGGCACGCTAAAGCCGGTCAAGGTCATGCGGAAGTTGAAGCGTTAAAAAATGTGCCTGATGCTAAAGGCGCAACCGCCTATGTAACGTTGGAGCCTTGCAGTCACCAGGGCAGAACACCACCTTGTTGCGATGCATTGATAAAGGCCGGAGTCAGCCGGGTTGTTGCTGCGATGCAAGACCCAAACCCTAAGGTGTCAGGCAGTGGGCTGGAAAAGCTCAATGCGGCAGGGATTGAAGTGAATTGCGGCGTATTACAGGAAGATGCACAGGCATTAAATCGGGGATTTATCAAAAGGATGATTGATAATCGTCCGTTTATACGCAGCAAGCTGGCGATGAGCCTGGATGGACGCACCGCGATGGCATCGGGTGAAAGCAAATGGATTACCTCAAATGAGGCCAGAGCCGATGTGCATAAGTTAAGAGCCGAGAGTTCGGCGATTTTAACAGGCATCAATACAGTACTGACTGATGATCCGGCGCTAAATGCCCGCATAGACGAGGATGTTTTGCAGCCGGTCAGGGTGGTGCTGGATACGCATCTGAACATGCCGGTTAACGCACAGATGGCTAAACTGCCGGGACGAAGCCTGATTTTAACCTGTGCGCAAGATCAGCAAAAGCAACAAAAGCTGGAACAGGTTGGATTCGAAGTTTATCAATTGTCCGGCAAAAACGGACGCCTTGATCTATATGCGGTGATGGCTTTTTTAGCGGAGCAGCAAATCAACGAATTGCTGGTTGAGGCGGGTTCCGTACTTAATGGCGCTTTATTGGCCGAAGGTTTGGTCGATGAGTATGTCATCTATATGGCACCCTGTATATTGGGCGATCAAGGACGCGGATTATTTAACCTGCCGGGCTTACAAAAGATGGCTGATAAAAGGCAGTTAAAACTGCGCGATATCAGACAGATCGGACAGGATTTAAGATTAACTTACACACCATTGTAGCGGCGATTTTAGTCGCCCCTACAACTAAATATAGGCCATCCATGTTTACAGGCATCATCTTGGCAGTGGGCAAAATATCAGCGATCGAACAGAAAGCCGGCGATTGCCGCTTAACCATAGCAACCGGAAAATTATCGTTACATGATGTCGTGCTTGGCGACAGCATTGCCGTCAACGGCGTGTGCCTGACTGCAGTGGAGCTGGGCAAAGATTATTTTTGCGCCGATGTTTCGAATGAAACCTTGTCCAGAACTATCTTAAATACTGCAACCGTGGGCACACCGGTCAATCTGGAGCTGGCGTTAACACCGACAACCCGGCTGGGCGGGCATATCGTCAGCGGTCATGTCGATGGTATCGGTGCGGTAACTGAAAAAAAAGCGGACGGCCGTTCGTTCCGGTTTAAATTTAAAGCCCCTGATAATCTGGCTAAATATATTGCAGAAAAAGGTTCCATTTGCATCAACGGCATCAGCTTGACCGTCAATGAAGTCGATGGCGCCGTGTTCAGCGTCAATATTGTGCCGCACACACTCAAAGAGACTACGTTGGGTGACGCGACGGTCGGAACTAAAGTCAATCTGGAAGTGGATTTGCTGGCCCGCTATCTGGAGCGTTTAATCAAGGGTGATGCGGCGGCTAAAAGTTGCGGCGGCGTCACAGAAGAACTATTGCAAAAAAGCGGTTTTTTCGGCTAACAGCCTAAAGGTAAAATGAATACAATCGAAGAAATTATAGAAGATTTACGCTTAGGCAAAATGGTCATCATTATGGATGATGAAGACCGTGAAAACGAAGGCGATCTGGTCATGGCGGCTTCATTCACTCGCCCCGAGGATGTTAATTTTATGGCGCGTTACGGTCGAGGCTTGATTTGTTTGACCTTGACCGGCGAGCGTTGCCAGCAATTACGTTTACCGTTGATGGTCAATGAGAACAAAACCGCCCATTCAACCAACTTTACCGTGTCTATCGAAGCGGCAACCGGCGTCACAACCGGCATTTCGGCAGCGGACCGGGCGCGGACCATTCAATGCGCGGTAGCAGCGGATGCCAGGGCCGATGACCTGGTGCAGCCGGGACATATCTTCCCGTTAATGGCGCAATCCGGCGGGGTATTAAATCGTGCCGGGCATACCGAAGCCGGTTGCGATTTAGCCAAGCTTGCAGGCGTCGAACCGGCGGCTGTTATCGTTGAGATACTCAATGAAGACGGTTCAATGGCAAGAAGGCCTGATCTGGAGATATTCGCCAAGCAGCATGACCTTAAAATCGGCACTATCGCCGATTTAATCCATTACCGTATTCAGCATGAAAATACTCTGGAACGCATCAGCGAGTGCGCTTATCCTACCGAATTCGGCGAGTTCAGGCTTTATGCTTATCAGGACAGGAATGACAATAACCTGCACTTGGCGCTGGTTATGGGCCATGTTTCCGGAGAAGAGCCTGTTTTAGTCAGGGTTCATGCGCGGAATTTGCTGGATGATCTGTTTTCATCCAAGCGTAGCGATTGCAGCGTTCCATTGCGTACGGCCATGCAAAAAATAGCTGAAGCAGGGCGCGGAGTATTGGTCGTTATCCGGCAAAGCGAGGACAATAAATCGCTGGCGGAACTGATACACCATTACCAATTGGAAGATCACGGCATTGTCAGTGCAGCACAGGCTATCGGCGCTGTAGATTGGCGCACCACCGGCACCGGCGCCAGAATACTGGCCGATTTGGGAGTACACAAACTAAAGGTTTTAGGTACCCAGAAAAAGTATGTCGCATTGTCCGGATTTGATTTGGAAGTCGCCGAGCATGTGGGCTGAATAAGTTAGCCCGACAACATAATAAGTTAATCACACAGTAGAGAAACATCATGTCCACATTAAAAACCTTTGAAGGGAATTTACTCGTTCAAGGCGGAAAATTCTGCATCGTAGCCTCCCGGTTTAACAGTTTCATTGTTGAGCAATTAGAAGCCGGTGCGATTGACGCGCTGGTGCGCCACGGGGCTAATAAAGCCGACATTCACCTGGTTAAGGCTCCCGGTGCTTTTGAGCTGCCGATGGTCGTGCAACGCGTGGCGGCGGCTAAAAAATACGACGCGATTATCGCATTAGGCGCAGTGATTCGCGGCGGTACGCCGCATTTTGAATATGTCGCCGGTGAGTGCGTTAAAGGCTTGGCGCAAGTTTCTTTGCAATATAATGTGCCGGTCAGTTTTGGCGTTTTAACCGTTGACAGTATTGAGCAGGCGATAGAACGTGCCGGTACCAAAGCCGGCAATAAGGGCGCGGAAGCGGCACTGTCCGCTATTGAAATGGTAAGTTTGTTTAATAACCTGGAAATCTGATGAGTCAAGCTAGAACCAATGCCCGAAAAGCGGCTGTACAGGCATTGTATCAATGGCAGATGGCCGGTCAGAACCTGAGTGAGATTGAACGGCAGTTTCTGGAAGAAGAGCGCTTGAAAGACGCTCAGAAAAGTTATTTTGTCGAGCTGTTTTACGGCGTGCCTAAAAATCTGGATGCGATCGATAAAGCGTTGTCGGAATTTGTAGATCGTCCTGTTGATACGATTGATCCGGTTGAAAGGGCGATTTTAAGAATCGGTGCGTACGAGTTGTTGCATCGATTGGATATGCCGTACCGGGTTGTTTTGAATGAAAGTATTAATCTCGCCAAGTATTTTGGCGCAGACGGTAGTCATAAGTATGTTAACGGCATACTGGATAAGGTCGCGCAGCAAAAAAGAACGATGGAAATTAAGACTAAGGCGCAAGGTAAATAGCTCGAAAGCTCTCAGCTCACTACGAAGACACGATGAACACGAAGTGATTCTGTTTCTGTAAGTGGTTGGCGAAGTTTGTTGATTATTTATAGTTCCCACGCTCCAGCGTTGCCGAGAACGTTACTAACTGCATTCCACGCTGGAGCGTGGGAATGATGTCTGCCACAACGATGCCACTCTCTGAATTTACCCTAATCCAGCGTTTTTTCACCCAGCAGCGGGTCACAAATCCATCAACGCGTTTGGGCATAGGCGATGATTGCGCGTTGCTATCTATTCCGGATGGTTATGAATTGGCCGTGACCACCGATACCATGGTGGAAAATGTGCATTTTTTTGCCGGAACCGACCCGGAACTGTTGGGACATAAATTGCTGGCTGTTAATTTGAGCGATCTTGCCGCGATGGGTGCAAAACCGGTTTCAGTGACACTGGCATTAACCCTGCCTAGCGTTGATGAAAACTGGCTGACTGCTTTTGCCAAAGGTTTTTTAAATTTGGCTGAACGGTATTCAGTGGATTTGATTGGCGGCGATACAACTTCCGGTCCTTTGACTTTGACCGTTCAGGCCTTGGGTTTAGTGCCGAAAGGTCGGGGGCTGAGGCGCTCAGCAGCTCGCCCCGGCGATCTTATTTATATGACCGGCTATTTGGGCGATGCGGGGCTGGGTTTAAAAATAAATCAAGGTTATGTTTGTACTGATCCCGAGGCGGCTTTGACTCGATTTAACCGTCCGGAGCCGCAAATAGAAGCAGGGCAGGGCTTACTCGGTATTGCCAATGCTTGTATCGACTTATCGGACGGTTTGGCCGGTGATCTGGGTCATATTCTTGAGCAAAGCCATGTAGGCGCTTGCCTTGATTGGGACGCGTTGCCATTGTCAAAAGCGGTGCAAGCTTACATAAACGATACCGGCGACTGGTCTATGCCGTTGACTGCAGGGGACGACTACGAGCTGTGTTTTACCGTAAGCCCAGAGCGAGCCGGGCAGTTGACCATAGCGGCTACCAAAATCGGCATCATTGAGTCCCAGCCTGGTTTGCGTTTGAATAAATCGGGCCACATCCAACCATTAGAGGTAAAAGGCTTTGAGCATTTTTCTTAATACCCAATTGGGTAAAAATAAGCTGACACCCAAGCAGATACTGTCCGACCCCATTCTGTTTCTGGCTTTCGGTTTCGGTTCCGGTCTGGCAAAAAAAGCTCCCGGCACCTTTGGTACATTGGCGGCTATCCCGGTTTATTGGCTATTTGCACAAGCCAATTTGTTCGTTTATAGCCTGTTGACGTTGATTGTAACGGTTGCCGGAATCTGGATTTGCGATATAGCCGCTAAAAAGCTGGATGAACATGATTTCGGCGGCATCGTTTGGGATGAGATTGCCGGTTACCTGATAACCCTATGGCTGGTTCCTTTCAGCTGGCAGGCTATAGCGTTGGGTTTTATCTTGTTCAGGTTCTTCGACATACTCAAACCGTGGCCGATTAAGTGGATTGACCGGCAAGTGCATGGCGGTCTGGGGATTATGCTGGATGATGTGTTGGCGGGGGTGTTTGCAGGTGGTTTATTGTTAGGTTTTTCAAGCTATTTCTAAACACTGTTAACAAAGACGGTCATTTCATAAACTACTAATGCCGCTTAAAGATCATTAAAGTAATATCATCGTTAAAAGACTCACTGCGGCAAAATTGTTTTAGCTGTTCCAGCAATATTTCAATAATGACCTGCGGGGGATATTGGGCGTGTTGAATAAGAAAGTCATTGACGCGCTTTAGTCCGAAGAACTCGCCATTGGCATTTTCCGCTTCGGTCAAGCCGTCGGTATACAGCAGGATTAGCTCGCCTTCAGATAGCGTGGTGGTTTTTTCTTCAAAAATCACATTTTTGTTTACACCCAGTATTAATCCGTCTGCGTCCAGTTGCCTGCATTCCGTGTGGGAAGAATTGAGTAACAACGGAGGGGGATGGCCCGCATTGGCAAAGCTCAGTTGGTGATTGGTAATGTTGTATTGCAAATAAAACAGGGTAATGAAATAGTCTGATTTATCCAGATCCTCAAAAAGAAAATTATTGAGTACTTTGAGCGTTTCTGCGGGCGTAGCCGAGATATTTGCCTGCGTTCGAATGGCGCTACGGGTCTCCACCATAAATAGGGCGGGGCCGATTGAATGACCGGAAACATCGGCAATAATCATGTCCAAATAGTCTTCATTGCGATAAAAATAATCAAAATAATCGCCGCCGACTTGGTCGGCCGGTAAGCAATAACCAGTGATTTCAAAATGATTGGACTTGATGGGGGCCGAAGGCGAGAGAGATGCCTGAATGCGTTGGGCAATCTTGATTTCACTTTGAGCAATGGCCAGATTGATCTGCGCTTGGCGAATTGCCGCTTCGGTAGCTTTTCGTGTGGTAATGTCTACGATGGTGCTCAGTATCAGCGTTTCTTCTTTGCTATCGATCAGGCTGAGGCCTATTTCAACCGGAAATTCAGTTCCGTCTTTGCGTAATCCGTAGAGGTCTTGACCCGCTCCCATAGGCCTGGATACAGGGGCGGCGAGATAGGCTTGGCGAAAACCGAAATGCGCGCGACGAAAGCGCTTGGGCACTAATATTTCTACCGGTTGCCCAATTAATTCAGAGCGTAGGTAACCAAAAAATGTCTCTGTTTGCGAATTGACCATCTCAATATTCCCCGACTTGTTTATCATAACAATCGCATTGGGCGCCGATTCCACAGCTTGCCGGAAGCGATGCTCCAAGCGCTTACGCTCGGTGATGTCGTGGATAAAGCCGCTGAATATATAAGCATCGCCCAGCTTTAATGGTGAGATGCTAAGTTCAACCGGGAATTCAGTGCCGTCGCGGCGAATAGCGGTTTGCTCAATCAACCGGTTCAATAACGGGCCGGAACCGGTGCGTAAAAAGCGTTTCAATCCTTGTCGATGCGCATCGCGTTGTGCAGGTGGAATAATCAACTCATTAAGATGCTGGCCGATGGCTTCATCCTTAGTCCAGCCGAACATTCTTTCTGCCGGGTGATTCCAATCGGTAACAATACCGTAAGAGTTCATAATCACGATAGCGCTCAAGGAGCTTTCAATAATAAGGCGGGTACGTTTTTCACTTTCGATGAGCGCATCCTGGAAATGTATTCTGGCGGTAATATCCCGATCGACCCCTCGCCATTTAAGTAATTTTCCAGCGGCGTTGATAATGGGTAATCCGGTCGATTCGGTCAATATCCGGCGGCCGTCTTTGTGCCGATAGTGAGACAATAATGCATAAAAAGGCTGATGACTGGTTGTGTATCGCTTCTGTCCTTCTTTATCCTGAGGTGTCAAGAATTCGGTATAGTGCTTGCCAAGTACTTCATCCGGTCTATAACCCAGTATTTGGCTAACAGCAGCACTGCTATAGCTATAGTATCCATTAGGATCCTGTTCCCATAACCATTCACCGGCCATTTCCGCCAGCTGTCGAAAACGTTCTTCGCTTTCGGTGAATGCCGATTCTATATTAAAGTCTTTGGCGGCCCTTTCGACTTCGCTCAGGATAGGCTTGTCCTGAATCAATAAAACGATATCGGTGCTATTGGGCGTTGTGCCGGATAAGATTGAAAGCGAGACTGATACCTGGATTTTGTTATTTGTCTTGGTAACTATCTCACCGGCAAAGCTTGGCGCTCCCAGTTCACTTTCTTTGCCTACATCCCTGTAGGTAGCGGTATTTTTGTCAACTATCCCGGCAAGGGCTGCCTGCCACAACGCCTTGTCGTTTCCGGCAGCGTAGATAAGGTCAACTGGCCGACCTATGAGTTCTTTCTCTGTGTAACCCAATAACGTAGCGGCGGAGAGAGTGAGCTGTTTAATGCGCAGTGCGGCATCATTTGGATGAACCTGCCCAATTACAATGATGTAAGGGGTGAGCTGATGCATGTTTTTTAGTCGAAGAAACCAAGAAAATTCCTACAGGGATATAGTAAAGGGCGTGAGTGCGACGATATGGCATCATCAAAAGTAGGTGCTGCAAAGGAGCGGCAGCCTTTAGGCTCGTATTTGACCGCGAGGGCTAAGTTGATCAATTTAAATGAGTTCATCGTCCGTTCACCTGAATAGCTGCTAAAAAATAGAAACAAGGTACTCACTCTGGGTAAGTCAACACTGTTTTGATGATAAAAAACCCAACATCATTTAGCAATCTATATTTAATGGCGTGTTATATGAAAGATGGCTGATTGGCTGGTTTAGACCTGTGTTTTAAAAGCCAAAGCCCAGTTAATTTTGATGCTGTCACGTTTGGGACATTATGCTATCGATCCACTCAGCCATTGTAAGTTGGGTGGGTAGTTTGGCGAGTGCCGCATTGCAAGCTTCTGGTGCGTTTGATCAGGAGGCTATCTTAACCGGCAGTGGTAGTGCGAGGTTCCATCATCAATACTTAAAGACAATATTGGCATGGATGCGATTGTTGCCGGCTTGAGTAGTTCCGTTTGCAACGGTGTCCAACGCGGTGGCGAAAGCAATATTGCCCATGAAGTAGTCACGCCATTGATAGCGCGCCCCGATTCCCGTACCGCTCAGATTCCAGTCCTTGGTTTGTCCCGGCGACGTGCTTTGCAGGCGGCCATGGCCATAATCATAAAAGGCAAACAGGTTGATTTTTTGCCAAGCAGGCGTGGTTAGTTCGAATTTTACTATTTCGCCACTATCCGCACCGGTTTCCCGTTGCTCATAACCTCTGACATCGAAGCTGCCGCCAAGGCCGAGTTGTTCTCCGGCGATCAGCGGATTATGACTCTGTTGTCCGGTCAGGCTGGTTTGTACCAGCCAGTCTTTAACATAGACCGAAAAATTACTGCCGTAGCGGATTAAATCCCAGTTTTGCTTGGCATTCAGGCGGGCCGTTTGATAATGCGCCTGGGTATTATGTCCGCCGAAGTCGGTATTGCCTACCCACTGTACGTAATAGCCGGTATGGGTGTTTTGCCACGGATATTCGCCTTTGTAAAGGATGCTGAACGGCGCACTGCGGACATTGGAGCCGACCTGCGTATTTTGAAATTGAATATCATTGATGAAGTAGCGATTATCGATGCCGACATCCAGGCTATGTTCGTATTTCCCGAGCTTGGGCAAAAACTGTTGATAATGGATGCCATACATTTCCCCCGACCCGGTCACCGTTAGATCAGTGGCCACAGTGCCGGTATTCACCGAGGAGTTGGCGTAATAGGCGCTCAGCCAGCCTTTAAGTTGGTAGATGGGCAGACTGTAACTGGCACCGTATTGTTGCACGCTATCGGCGTGATCAGGGGAGGTCGAGTAACTACCGTTTAGGATATGATCCAATCCCCACAGGTTGCTGTATTGCAGTGCGCCAGTCAAGCGGTAATCGCCTGAACTGGGTGTGCCGTAATTATTGGCAATTAAAGACGCTTGATAAGGGCGGCGTTCGGATACGGTAATATTGGCATCCAGTTTGTCGGGCGTTTGACTGGATTTAAAGGTGACTTGGACTTGTTTTGACGGATGTTTATTGGCCACTTTAATTGCTTCGGCCAAGTCCTGGGTATTAGGCGATTCAGGCTTAGTAAGGACGGGTAAACTGGCAATGATATTGTTCCGGGTAAAGTAATTATTACCGGTCACGTCGATCTCGCCCAAGGTAAAGGAGATAACTTGCAATTTTACATCGCCTGTACCTAGCGTTTGTGGCGGCACTATAACTCGATAAAACGGATAGCCCTGTTCACGAATAATCAGCTCAAGTGCCCTGCTGACTTCCTGCAGCTCTTTAAGCGTATATAACCGGTTTTGTAATGGTTTAAAGTAGTCGTCAATGAAGGTTTGAGAAAGTGGCGACAAACCCTCAACCGAAAAACGGTTAACATTAAACTTGAATTCCTGCGGCGCAGCGGCTAAACAAAGCGCCTGAGGGGTTAGGTACAAGCTGGCAGTGACTAAGGCCGACCTGATCAAGCAAGTAGTAAGGCAATGAATTCTTTTATTCATTTTTTGTTGTTTTTTCATGAATTTTTACGTTGTTTAGCCGAAATATTCCAGCATCAGCAGATGGAGACGTTGCAGGGTAACGCCTCCACATTAACAACCATCGAGTGAGTTATCAGCACCGCCGTCAAATGAACCTGTGTTGCCTGACGGATTATTGCCGGGAGTCGTGCCAGCACCTGATTGACTGCTTGATGTCGTTGTTTTTCCATCTGAGCCTGTAGATCCAGTTTCACCTTCATTTACGGTTGTGGTGCCTGTATTAGAGGTGGAATCAATGGTAGCTCCGCCTTTGGTCACATTAACCGATGTATCTCCTTTTGCAGGAGGCTTTTCCTCAAACACTTTCTTGGGGTCAGATTTATCACTATCCGGTCTGGGGGGATCATTGGGCTTAGTGACAGACGGTGGTGTGGTGTATATCTCCGGCGTTGCATCTGGATTGGGCATGGAGAGGGTTTGCCCCTCCGGCACATCATATTCTACATTATCCTTAGTTTTTACAAAGGTTGCATCTTTCCAAGTCGATTGGCTAAGATTCGATCCGTCTGTATCTGTGTCGGCGCCTGAGCCTCTTATACCGATAGTAGCGACTGGTGTGTCCAAGGAATAGGCACTATGATCATTTTTGCCGATACTGCCGGTTAGCGCTCGCAGTCCACCGGTTGCTAAGCGCAGTAAAACCTGGTCTTTTTTATCTTTAATCTGATAATTATATTGTTTAATCTCCATTTCGCTGTCGGCTTTCAGTGTAATTTTTTGACCGTCAGGAAATACAAGAAGCGCATAACTATCCTTTTCACTAGAAACGGAGTCTGAGTTATATAAGGATTTACCCAGCGACAAAGGGCGTTCTTTTGCATTTTTATCGGCGCGGTTTATGGCGCTTACCATACCTTTAATGTCAACTACGCGAGCGACTATGCTTTGCTCGGTTCTTACCGCATTGGCAGCAGCTTCTTTTTTTCCTCTTTCTTCGCAATCCTTGTCACAAATACCTACAGAAAACTCCGATTTTTCGGAGTTGGGTTTAATAGTGGCTGTAGGCGTTTTTATTTGAAAGTTTTCAGGATTACCTTTGGCGATATCACCGGTACTGGCATTAACTCCGCCCTCATATAATGTCAATTGTGCAGTTTTATTGGCAGATTGGCTGTCAAAATGATCAATACTAAAGTTACTGTTTGGGCGTACAGTAACTTTAGAGCCATCGGTAAATTCGACAATTACGAAGCTGCGCTCGGTAGTCTGTATGTTGTCGCCCTGAAAAATCTCGGTATCTTTACCCAGAATTCGAGGTGCCGCCCCTGGTTGTTGGGCGGCATTACTGCCTTTTACAAAACTGATATGTCCAACGACTTGGGGGGCCGCATAGACGGGCAACGCAACAATTAATAAACATACCCATAAGCCATAACTTTTAACGCGCTGAGCTAGTTGAAGAGGCAAGGTGGTTCTACAGGAAGAGAATGAATGGATTATCATTTAGTGCACTCTTTAGCGTTTTTGCCTTTTCCTGTTTTGGAGTCTGAAGATCCGTTAGTGCTTACAGTACTTCCAGAGTTTCCGGTACTTTCATTGCTATTATTGCTTTCCGACCCAAGGGATGATGGCTGCCCCTGCTGAGTCGTTGTACCCACTACCACAGCAGTAACTTTTTCTATGGATTCGGTTACGGTACCACTAACCTTCTCGGTTGGAGGAAGATTAATAGTAAAATCAGCATCAATATAGCTGATGCTGTAATTGCTGTTGGCCAAGCTACCTTGATGAATGTCATAAGGGCCACCAGCGACAGTTTCACCGGCGTCTCGTGTCAGTGCACCGGTCAATACCGAAGACGATTCCCCATTGACAAAACCCGTGGCAATGTAAGTAAACACTGGGTCAGAGTCACCATAGGTTTTGCTCAGGTTGTCAGCCGTGATGGTCAACAGAGCTGGATTGATGGTCAGTATACTGCCGCTGTAACTGATGCTGTAATTGCTATTGGCCGACAGGCTGCCTTGATTAATAGTATAGGGACCTTCAGCGACAGTTTCACCGGCTGTTCGTGCCAATATGCCTGTCAATACTGAAGCGGGCTCTCCGTTGACAAAACCTGTGGCGGTATAAGTAAACATTGGATCTGGTTCACCGTAGGTTTTGTTGGCGGCAATAGCTGTAACGTCTAAGGGGCGAGGAGTAACGGAAAGTTGGCCGTCTATACCGACAAAAGTGTAGTTACTGCTGGTAATTTTCGGTGTGATCGCGTAAATACCTACATTGGCGAAGGGATTTGCCAATGTAGAGTAGGTTAGCCCGATGGAGCTCAGTGTGTCACCCTTGACCAGCCCACCCGATATAAAGCTGCCGGTAAAAACAGGGTTGGCGTCGCCATAAACCCGTATGGCATTATCTGCCTTAACACTAAGGAGCTGTGCGGGAGTAATGGTAAACATCGCGCCGGTATAGTTGATGTTGTAATTGCTGCCGCTCAGGCTGCCTTGATGAATGGCATAGGGGCCGCCGGCAACGGTTTCACCGGCTGCCCGTGTCAGCGCGCCGGTCAACACCGAAGACGATTCTCCGTTGACAAAACCCGAGGCGTTGTAAGTCAGCACCGGGTCGATGTCACCGTAGGTTTTGCTGAGACTGTTCGCCGTGATACTTAATACGGCGGGATTAATGGTTAAGTTTCCGTTTGTCGCGCTAGTAATCGTGTAGTTAGTGCCCGCGCTGGCTGCCGATGCGTTAATCACGTAACTGCCTACTCCGGAGCTACGGTCGGCCGTGGTGCTGAGTCCGGTGATGATCAGGCTGGTATCGTCGTATTTTAATCCGGTCACGCTGGCTGTCAGTGTGGGATTCACATCGCCATAAGTTTTGCTGAGGTTGTTGGCGGTGATCGATAAAACGGCGGGGTTAATCGTAAAGGTGGCGCCGGTATAGTTGATGTTGTAATTGCTGCCGCTCAGGCTGCCTTGATGAATGGCATAGGGGCCGCCGGCAACGGTTTCACCGGCTGCCCGTGTCAGCGCGCCGGTCAACACCGAAGACGATTCTCCGTTGACAAAACCCGAGGCGTTGTAAGTCAGCACCGGGTCGATGTCACCGTAGGTTTTGCTGAGACTGTTCGCCGTGATACTTAATACGGCGGGATTAATGGTTAAGGAGCCACTGGTATAGCTAATGTCATAGCCTTGTTGGCTGGAATAGAGGCCGGAAGGCGTGATGGAATAGCTACCTGCGTTGATGGCACCTTGCGCAGAGCCACTATAGGAAAAAATACCGAGGAGAGTGGCTTCGGCAATTGAGTACGTTACTCCATTGCCGCCACTATAAGCCAAACCATCATAAGTTTTATTGGCGCTGCTGGCGGTAATGCTTATAGGCTTGAGGAGGCTCTTAAGTAACGGTGCTGTATAACCTTCGTACATGCGCCATATAGTACTGAAATTCCAATTGACGAAGTTCGACAGGGTTTCCATATTAGTTGTGGTCAGTCCGGTAGCGCCGCTAGTAGTGTCGCTGCCAATACCGATGGTTGGTTGCGATGAACTTTGAGTGTCCCAAAAGCTCTCAGTTACCGTTCCGTTATTAAGTCCTACCAAGCCGCCGACATACTGAGAATGAATGCCGGAGGTTACTGATCCGGTACTATAAGAATTTGTAATTGATGAGTAATTAGTTCCGACCAATCCACCTACGCCTTGGGAGTAATTTCCGGCTGAAACTGCCCCGGTGGCGTAGGAGTTGGTGATAGGCCCCGAGTTCCAACCAACGAGGCCGCCGGTTCCGTCGTTATATACACTGAAATCGCTGGTCACAGTCATAGTGCTATAGGACTGATCAAGAAGAGTGCCGCTATTATGTCCAACTAGTCCGCCGACATCACCAACGCCTATAACTGTTCCGGCACTGCTGGAGTAGATGATGGTACCGTTGTTAAGGCCTACCAAGCCGCCAATATCGTCGTCGTTGGAGGTTGAAGCGGTCTGGCCATAGACTGTCATAGCCGAAACATAGCTTGCGTCTATGCCTCCGTTGTTAAGTCCGACCAGTCCTCCGATTTCCAGGTTATTGCCTGTAACCACACCAGTCACATAGCTTTTTTTTATGTTGCCGTCATTCGAACCAACTAATCCGCCGACATCGGAATAGCCGGTGATGCTGGCGCCCGTGAGACCGACATTCTTAACTGTACTTCCCGAGCCGGTATTTCCAAAAAGACCAATATTGGAAGTTGAGGGCCGGTTGATATTAAGGCCGGAAATAGTATGCCCTTGGCCGTTAAAAGTGCCGGTAAAAACACTGATAGGCAAGAAACCTTCAGCACTGTTCCAGGCGCTGGTGCCGCCAGCAAGAATATTGTTGCTTAAGGTGTAATAGTTATTAAGCATTCCGGTACTACCGATCCCTTGCAAACCATAAACATCAGAGAGTTGGTAAGGGCTGTCGCTGCTGCCGTCTCCTCCGAGAGCGCGAATAAAGGTCCCACCGCTGATGCGGAAATCTGTAGCGGAAAAGGTGGGCAAGCTGGCATTAACTTGACTCCAGGTTCCTGAGCCAAGAGTGAAAATATTTGCATTCAATGATGTGCTTGGGGTAATTGTACCGGTGCTAGTAAGCGTAACATCACCACAGGTGCCTGATGTTGGGCATGTATTAATGCCGCTTATATTGTAATCGTGTGGTGCAATACCGCCGCTCAATTGTGCGATACTGAAATCCTGCCCATTATTAAAGGTAAAGTTTTGACCATTGGTTTTTGCGGCAAGATTGGTGACGGTATTGGCTAAAGGCAGATTCACTGTGCCGGCGGCCTTAATACCGAGATCCCGCACATTGATGGTGCCACCTTGTGTAATCCCTGCTCCGGATAACAAACCGATACGTGTGGAGCTAGCGTTGAAATCTGTGACCGAGCTGTTGCCGGAGGTGATGCCTGCTACATAGATAGCACCCGGCGCGCGGGCCGCATTGTCAGTGCCGATACCAATAGCCGAAGCCGATATTCTGTACAAGTCGGTTAGTGTTAAACAAGGGCTGGACTGGCATGTCGCTGACCCGAGCGTAATCGCCCTGCCTGAAGTATAGGGAGTCAAGCCGACATCCGAGGCGGTAACCGTACTGGTTAATGCCAATGTATCAGCGCGTAAGTCTACGTTTGCAGTACCGGCTGCAATCGGGTTACTGATTGTTAAGGTCGAGCCGGTACCGGTGTTTATTTCGATATCTTGATTATTGGTACGGATCCCGCTAATTCCAAAAAATGGACCGCCCACGTTCATATTCGATGCGCTATAAACAAAAAAGGAACCCGATCCGCTTGATCCTGGATTCAGGTCAGCAGCGAGTTGGCTTATGTTATTGCCTGAGTTGGGTAAATTAACCGGACCGATAGCTTTCAATGCCAGTGCGCCGGTAGTCGAAATCGGGCTCGATTGATTGATGCCGGAAGCATGGTCCGATTGAAGCAGGATGTTGCCATCGTTGACGCTGAGACCGTTTTGGCCGTCTACTGTAGAGACACTCACCAAGTTGGAGGAGCGATACTTGAAATTACCGCTTGTTGCAGAACCCGCTATAACACCGACCGGGTTGGCAGCCTGATCCAGTGTAACGATACCGCCCATTGCTTTTAATGCGGTCGCAGAAATAGTTTTGTTTTCATGCTGGCTGATCGTGCCTCCGTTCGTGGTGAGAGCCAGAGTAGCGGGCGCGCTGAGAGACTCGCTTATCGTAATATTGGCATTACCGGCATTCAACAATAATGTCCCAGTCAAGCCGGACCCGGATGTCAAATCGAGCTGCCCCATAACGCCCATATTTCCGGTCAATGAACTTCCACCGACAGTCAAAAGGTTGCTGGTAGTGATTGTCCTGAGTTCGGCTTCGGTCAAGCCGAGGATTCGCGCATTGATGACGCCCGAGGCATCTGTTGCACCTTGTCCTAATTCGATGATTGTTCCTATGTTGCCAGGAAGCAGTGTAACTGAGCCGCTACCTGCGTTGATGCTACTGCCGGTAAAAGACATGCCGTCAGCGGTCAATTGGATATTGCCGCCGGCGCTGCTGATCTGGGAACTGGCCGGCATATTGATTTGCGCGCTGGCACCCGTGGCGGAAATAGCAATATTGCCGCCATTGCTTGACACGGGTTCTGAAGCCACAAAGCTTACCCCGGCCGGGCCGGTGATTTCCACAGCGCCACCTGAACTGGTGATGCTTTTATTGACTCCGATAGTTCTGCTACTTACGTTCGTTAGATAGATTCCTTGACCTGTAGCCATATTTTTTACGCCGTAGCCGGTACTGCCAATATCGGAGATAGAGAAGTTAGTGCCGTCGTTGGTGATTTTGATGCTTCCCGATCCGGAATTGAGCGCATTCAGTGCATTAATATGTGTTCTGACGGGGCCTGGAGTACCCTGGCCATCAGTAATACCCCCCACAGCAATCATTTTGAGCTGATCGGCGTAGATGGTCTTGTTGGTTTGAATGTTGATTGCACCGCCAGAATTGAGGGTGACGTTACCAGCGGCGGCTGTATTTCCACGGGCATCGATATTTCCGCCTCCGAGCGACATGTAACCGCCTGAAGTTATATCGATATTCCCGCCATTACCGCTTCCGGGTGTTGTAGTAACCGCCCGAAGGACGACATTACCGCTGGCATTGACAGACACTTGACCTCCAGCCGTGGTCAGTTTCCCGACGTCTATAGTCGCAAATTGCGGACTAGTGCCTGTTCCTGTTTGCAGCGAGATTGAGCCTGTGCCTTGGGTCTTGAACTCCAGGTTTGACGAGTCGGTGCTTCCAACCAGATTTATACCTTTTAATTCGCTTCCATCGGTCGATGAATTCCGTGTTCTCATGGTGAGATTGACATTTGATGCCAAAGTCACCAAATTGGAGAATGAACCGGTTGCGTTAATATAATCAGCTGCTTCAAGAACAATATTAGTTCCAGATGCTAACCCTTCCAACTCAGATTGGTAGATATTGGATATACCAGTGTCGGAAAAAAGAACTGTTCCGTCGGTTGACGAGCCCTGGAACGTTGAGTAACCGTCGGTTGCCCCGTCTCCGCTGCCGCCGACCAAGGTAATTGTGGCCGGATCAAGAAGTAGGGTGCCGCCCTTGCCCTTATAGGCATTGACATTGACTTTGGCATGAAAATCAAGTGCCTGTCTACCGGAAGTTTCTACAAAACCGCCATTGCCTGATTGGGCGCCGCCTTTTGCTGAAATAGCGCCATACGCTTTAGTTTGCTCGTCAGCCCAAACAACGACTTTGCCGCCATCGCCATTTTTAACTGCGTCCGCCTTAATATCTGCTCCGTTAGAGAAGACAGTGCGCTTGGCGTTTTTAGTAGATGGATTGTCACCGTGATAATCGCCACCTACTAAAACTTGGCCGCCACCGTTTTGGCCGCTAGCGTCAATTTTTGCTTGATCGAGTACACCGACTCGCTCACCGAGCAATTCTATCTTACCGCCTTTGCCGGCTTGAGTTGCTTGGGCTTCTATTGCACCTTGCGCCAAGGTTGTCCCTGTTTTACTTTCTATATGTATCGTTCCCGCATCGACTTGGCTATTATTGGCCGATATTTTACTGCCCGATGCTAACGTTATATCCTGCTGTGCGACCAATCGAATATTACCCTGTGCGTCCACCTCTACACTGTCGGCATTGATTTCACCACTGTGTTTGATAGTTCCTGCAAATACATTAATTGCACCGCCTTCGGTTAATAGCTTACCCAGATTAAGTACACTGTCAGCAGGTGCCTGGATTTGAAAACGAATATCCGGACTATCCAAGCTGGTGATGGTCAGTTCTTGTCCCGCCGCCAATGTTATGGAACCACCCTCGCTTTTGATAATTCCATTGTTTTCTATATGCGGGGCAATAAGAACAATATTACCGTCTTTTCCTGCTCGAATGATGCCTTCATTAAGAATATTTCCAGCGCTGGAACCGGCCATAAAATGGTAGTTGCCATTTTGAAAATCCTGATCGCTCAGGTTAAGGCTTGAGGCAATCAGGCCTTGAGTATCAATGGTTGAGCCCGCGCCAAACACGATGCCGTTAGGGTTGATTAGAAAGACTTTGCCGTTGGAGGCCAATTGCCCCAGGATTTCACTGGGGTTCTGCCCGATAATGCGGTTGAGCACCGCGCTTTGGCCATTTTGCTGGATGAATTGGGTAAGTTCGTTTTGGGCGATGCTGAAATTTTGCCAGTTGATGATCGCATTGGGGCTGTTGGTGACAGTGGTCACACCCGGCGTAGCGGTATCGATGCTGACTTGCCCGCTGACGATTTGCGCTCCGTCCGGGTTGGCGTATGAGAAAGAAGGATAAAGTGCGGCTAAAATAGCCAGATTGAGTACACGGCGCAGAGGTAAGCTTGAGTCAAATAATGACGGGTGTCGCGCCGGCTGTTTTTTACGGTTGGGTTTCATGGTAATTAATCCACTTTAATATTTTCACTTGCCAATCCGCTGGATGCGCGCCATTTATCCACCCTACAGATTTAATGATTAACAAATATATTTTAGCATTTATATCTGTAGTTATACCTATACCTGCATATCTAAAGTAGTGGGAATGTGAGCCAGTTATTTAAAGCGGTTACTTACTGGTATGGGTAAATGCTCCATCCCAATCAATTTCCGGCGGTGATTCAAGATAGTAGGCTATTCGTTCGAGATAAATTGAATATAGTTTGTCATGGGGATTTTGCTCTGATAACTGCTGAAAAATGCTTTGTGCGTCGGTCCACTGCTGCTTTCTATAGCCGTGCAGGCCTTGGTTCAATAAATCGAGAATCTGTAATTGCTCGGGACTGATGTCTTCTGTCACACCCAAGGGCTCATAAATGGTAATGGGTTTATGCTTGCCCTTGACGCGTACTTTGTCGAGTTCGCGGTAAGTAAACTCCGGAGCCGCCTGAAGGGTACTCTCGCTGACAATCATTTTTACGCCGTATTGTTTGGTCAGTCCTTCCAAGCGCGAACCTAAATTAACTGCATCGCCCATTATTGTGTAAGCAATGCGAAATTGCGAACCCATATTGCCCACACTCATTTTTCCGGTATTAAGGCCTATGCCTATATCAACTTCCGGCCAACCCTTAGCTTTAAAATCTTTCTGAATTGTTTTTAAAGCTCGCAAGATCGCCAAACCTGCATTTACGGCATAGCTGGCATGCTGCGGATTCTGCATAGGCGCTCCCCAAAAAGCCATAATGGCATCGCCGATATATTTGTCGATAGTGCCTTTGTGTTCATGTATGACTCGGGTTACCGGCGTTAAGATGTCATTAATCAGCTCACACAATTCCTGTGGTTCCATGCCTTCGGAAATAGTAGTAAAGCCCCTGACATCGGAAAATAAAACGGTCATTTCCCGGCTTTCTCCTTTTAATGAAAATTCTTCATCCGATTGGCTCATTTGCTCTACCAATTCGGGCGGAATATATTGGCCGAACATATTACCCATTTGTTTTTTCTTTCGGCTTTCGAAGAAAAAGCCGAAAAATATCTGGATACCGTACAGCGCAGTCAATAAGGTGATAGGGGTTGCCAACATGGTGTCAATGTTCCAAATTGCCCAACAGTAAAAATTGAGTGCTATGCCGCCGACAAGCAATGCGCTGAACATGATGGCGGATAAAAATACCGGTAAGCGGGGAAATATAAAAACGCTGAGCAGGCAGATCAACAGTAATTCAGCTGTTTCAATGCCAATGATGATGCTGGGCCTGGATTTAATGGTTTGATCGAGCAATCCGCTCAGAATATTGGCATGTACTTCCACTCCAGGGTAGACGTTTTGTACAGGGGTTACCCTTAAATCGAGTAATCCGGCCGCCGACGTGCCGACAATAACAATTTTGTCTTTTAATTTTTCTTGGCTCACCACACCGTTGAGCACATCGGTTGCTGAAATATAAGGAAAACTTCCTTGCCGTCCCCGATAAGGCACCAAAAGAGTGCTGCTTTGATCGACCGGAATTTGGAAACCTTCAATATCCAAGCCTTCCAGGCGACTATCGATATTATTCTCGCCATAACCTTCGCTGGTAAGGAATTTAATCTCCGGCATGCCTAATAAGGTTCTGTATAGCGCCAGTGACAGTGCTTCATAAAGTTTGTTATCGTAATTGATTAATAAAGGCAGCCTTCGATAAACGCCATCCTCATCGACATTGGGATTGTTAAAAAAACCGCCGGACATTGCCGCTGTTTGCAGTTTCGGCAGATTGGCGGCATAGCTTTTTTCCTTGAACAGTAATGTGCTGAATGGCAATTCCTCTGCCGCCACCACAGGGGAGGGCAACACGCCCACTTCCGGCGTCTTTTCGACTTTATGGCTGGCGAAATAACCTAGAATGATAGGCCGATTTTCCAGGCTTTTGGCAAACATGTCATCGTAAGACAATTGCGGGCGTACTGTTTCCAACGTCGATAAGAAATTGGTATCTTTTTGTAGTGGACCGGATGCCAGTTTTTCCAATAATTCCACGCCTCCACTGGTATCCGGTTCGGAAAAAACAACGTCGAAGCCCAACAACTTAATATTGTAATAATCAAACAGCATATCGACCAGATAGGCCAGCTTATCCCTGCGCCAAGGCCACCGGCCTTCTTTAGCGAGACTTTCCTCGTCTATATCGATAATGACAATGCGTGGATCGATTGTGTCGACTGCTGTTGTCCTTAAGCGCAAGTCATATAGAATATTTTCCATCCGTTGCAGGGTTGGAATATGTAGCCAGTGTGCGGTATGTGCCATGAAAAATAGCGTAATTAGAGCGCATGCTAGAAAACGATACGATTTAAGCCATTTATTACTGAATTTCATCAAAGGAGCCAAGTTGATAATGATTAGTCTAAGATACGCATCGCATATTTTGGATGGTGTTTGGAAAATGGTGCGCGATTGATCCTACAGTAAGGGGTGACCTTGTCTGGTAGATCGAGCTTTTTTCTGTACGTTAGTATGTCTAGCTAGCCATTAAGATGGTTTTTTAACCCATTTTTTATAGCATCTATTTAGTCAGTATCGATTTGGAAATCATCCAAAAATTTTTCAGCATATTTTTTATATATTTTTTGTTCGATAAATGCATCATGCAAATCAGGATCGATGTGCTTGTCTTCTTTTAGCTTATTTAAGATAAATAATGCTTCAGAAAGTTTTTTGCCTTGCTTGTAAGGCCGGTCTTTTGCGGTCAGTGCCTCGAATACATCCGCTATTGCCATGGCTCTTGCAGGGATAGACATTTGTTCACGACTAAGTCCTTTGGGATAGCCCTTGCCGTCCATACGCTCATGATGACCGCCTGCATACTCAACAACATTTTGTAAGTGTTTGGGGAATTTAATGGCTTCCAGCATCGAAATGGTAACGTTGATATGGTTATTGATGATGTTCCGCTCTTCCGAGGTCAGCGTGCCTCGGAATATGCTCAGATTGTAAACCTCTTCATCGCTTAATAACGGCACATCGACATTGTTTAATGACCATCTAATCTTTTGTAACGACTGAAGCCGTGCAATGTCTTCATTAGACATGGCTTCGCCACCGGTATTGCAAAGACGGATAAACGCTAAATCATCATTTAAATGCTCAATATCAGCTTGGTAAGATTGTTCTAGTAAAGGCGACACGGTCGTGTTGTTTTGAAGTACAGCAAGTTGTTGTTTGAGCAGCGCTATTTCGCGGTCGCGTTTCAATACTTCAAAGCGCGCTTCCAGTAAATGAATGCGGTCGAAAATCGTTTCCAGTTTCGTCGCCTTGTCAATGACATACTCGGGGGTAATAATTTTGCCGCAGTCGTGTAACCAGCTTGCGATAGTGAGTTCGTAACGGTCTGCCTCGGTAAGCCTGAAATCCTGCAAATAACCATGGTCGGTATCATGCGCCGCCTCTGTCAGCATTAAGGTTAATTCCGGGACGCGACGACAATGTCCGCCGGTATACGGTGACTTTTCATCAACAGCAGTCGCTATTAATTTGACCAATGACTCGAACATGTTTTCCAGGTCGGTAATAAGCTGTTGTTTTGTTAAGACCGTTGCCGCTTGCGAGGCCAATGCTTCAGCAAACCGTTGAGAGACTGAATCGAACTTGATGATTTCTTTGGTTTCAGGATCAATAGCATTAATCAGTTGCAGGATGCCGATGATCTCACCTTGGTGATTAGTCAAGGGAATGGAAAGGAAAGATTTTGAACGGTAGTTGTTTTTTTTGTCGAATGCTTTGGTGCCTGTAAAGTCGAAATTAGCGGCATCATAGGCATCATCAATGTTGATGGTTTTATTGTTGTGATACGAATAACAGACGACATTCTTAAGGTTGGGCTCCCCGTTTTCCCCGTATAGTGGAATATTTGGAATATTAATGGCATTTCCTCCTCCGCCTAAAAAAATGCCAAGACTATCGGAACGGATGATTTCTATTTTAATGGCATTACCGTCAACCCGGTATATTGTTCCTCCATCTGCATTGGTAATGGATTTTGCTCCCAGCAAAATTTTTTCCAATAATTGCGCAGTATCTTTTTCGGAGGAAAGGGCAATGCCAATGTCAGTTAACTTTTCAACTTGACCGATAATTTTTTGTAAATCGGCAGGAAATTCGTTACCAATACCGGCGGTTTTTTCAAGCTGAGGAGTGATCTTTTGCGTAGTCATGTACTAAATACTGAGATTTTAGAAAGTATCTATTTAACTATAGTCCATGTGAGTTGACGACGCAAAAATAGATTGGTGATTATTTAATTTTAGTTGAGACGCTTTTCAAAATTAATAGCTTAACGACGACTAATACTCGACAAGTTCCCCTGAGCGTAATCAGCAGGCTGTTCGTTATGAATTTAGTACAAACCGGACTTATGGGTCTAACTACTTTTGTGTAGAGCATGTAGACTTTATTGGCTCATCATAAAATCTATCAAATTAATGTAAGGATTGATTACTCAAAATGCTCCATGCAAAAATCAATATCGCCTTAAATTAACTATTAAAAGAAACAGGGATAATATTAACCATTCAAGCCGGTCATTAATGCCTTAACATGAGCAGCAACACTGGCAGCTAGCGCTTTAAGATTATAGCCGCCTTCTAACGCTGAAATAATCCTGCCTTTGCAACTGCTGTCGGCAATGGCCATCAGCTCTAGAGTGATCCATTTGAAATCATCTTCAACCAACATAATAGATGCTAACGGATCGTCTTTATGGGCATCGAAGCCGGCTGAAATCAGCAATAAATCAGGTTTGAATTTTTTCAGGGCGGGTAAAATAATATTGTTATATTTTTGCCTGAATTTGATACCGGAGTCACCCGCAGCCAAAGGCACATTGATAATATTGCCGGCGCCGGTTTCTGCAGGATGCCCGGTACCTGGATAATGCGGCATCTCGTGACTGGAAGCGTAAAGCACACTAGGCTGATTGTAAAAAGCCGCTTGCGTGCCGTTACCATGGTGGACATCAAAGTCAACAATGGCAATCCGTTCGAGTTGATAATGCTGAAGCGCATAATTAGCCGCAATCGCTATATTGTTAAACAGGCAAAATCCCATCGCCTGATGGGGTTCTGCATGATGTCCCGGTGGACGTATGGCACAAAAAGCATTGTCGGCTTGGCCCGTCAACACCTTATCAACTGCATCGCAAACAGCACCGACCGCGCGAAAAGCGGCCTGTCTTGATCCTGGCGACAATACCGTATCATGATCTAAATGGTATTCTCCTTGTGCGGGGATAGCTTCAAGAATGGCATCAATATGAAATTGGGGATGAATCAGCCTGACTTGCTGCTCTGTACCGAGTGGCGGAGATTGCCTGATTAACGCTGAGAATTCCGGTGCCGACAATGCTTTTTCTATACTTCTGAGTCGGTCGGCGCATTCAGGGTGCCCAATACCGGTTTCATGAAAAAGAAAATCCGGGTGACTGTAATAAAGTGTCTTCACAAAGCCTCTTCAGAGTCTGCTGGTAAAAATCGACATTATCTCAGGAGCGCTGCCGCAAATAGTTGGCTAATGCATTTTAGTAGGCGCAGCCGCATTTAGCTTATATCCAAATCCTTTGACAGTCAAAATCCACTGCGGGTTATTCGGATCATCTTCAATTTTTTTTCTTAACAGGTGCATGTATTGATAAAGATCTGATTTGGTTGCCCGGTTATTTTCAGGCCAGAGATGATTAATAATCTCCTGAGTCATAAATACGCGGTCAATATCTTTCGCTAGTAATTCGAAAAGTTCAAACTCTTTACGTGTTAAATTCAATAGCTTACCGTTAAATAGCACGGATTTTGAACGTTGATCAATTTGAAACGGTTCGACGATAAAACAGTCATCATTATTCGCTACGCTTTTATCATCCGGCTGATAGTTGCAGTCTGCTTCATTTTGCCGTTCAAGCATTAATACTCTGCGATCATTAGCGGTTCGCCGCTCATAATTTCTCTTTTCTTGAATAAAGCCACGATGGAACTTGAATTTATTATGCAGATAATCGTTTAATTGATTAACATCAAGAGGGGCATCTAACGTTGCATCAACCCAACAAGTTATTTCTTTTTCTACATTGGCAATATTATTAACATCACGTAAGTAACATACCGGAATTTTATGATTAATGCTCATGTCACGAATCAAATCAAAGTTAATTTTTTGGTCTTGATCTTGTGCCAGACCCACAGCAAGAATAACTATATTGGGTTGTATCTGAATCATGGTATTAATCGATTCCTTGTCGTCGGTTGATTCAAAAACTTTATAGTGATGAGCATGGCAATATCCTTTTAATAAGCCCAGATGATAGGGGTCATCACTAATCAGTCCAATCCGAAAATCTGTATTCATATGAGTCCTCGTAAAATCCATTAAAATAAACAGACACAGGGTCTGATGGACAGTAAAGAAATATAATCTATATGCAAAGGATATAATAAAAGTATTGGTAAATTAAAAGTTACAATAAATTAGCAGGTTACAATAAACATTAGCACAGTCATGATATATTGCACAAGGTTAGTTGTTTCTAAAAAAACGGTATGAGTAATAGTACGTATCGAAGAGTTCAGTTATTTTATTTTAAGATTCTTTGAGAATTAATGACGAATTAGGTCAACACTATTGATTCCCGTACATCGATTGAAAAAATCTGCTACTACGGTTAAAAACTTTAATAATAGTATGTATTGTCACGTATTTTGTTTATGTGGTTCCTTTGTTAGGGTTAATAATGGCAATTAAGATTCGAAACTGGGCGATATTTTTAATTACTGTGATCAGCAATTAAAAAGAACGGACAAAGATATTATTGCCTGTCTTGTCTAAAATGAGATCGCTAAACTCATTACAATCAAATTAATGTCTTATTAAAAACAAACGGCCAACTGCTCATGAAAATTGCCATTATCGGAACCGGTCGTGTCGGTTCGACTCTTGCCTATGCCTTGGTGATAAAACAAGTTTGCGATCATTTGGTGATTGCCGGCCGCACTCATGAAAAAGCTCAAGGAGACGCTTTAGACCTGCAGCACACGCTGGCTTTTTGCTCACGGCCCATGCATATTGAGGGGAGTTCTAATGACCAGATAAAGGACGCCGATATTGTCGTAATTACCGCATCGATTGCGGCTGATGAGCCGGTATTGACTTCCCGTCTCCAATTAGGAGAGAAAAATACATTATTGTTCAGGGAATTGATTCCGATGCTGGCTGCCAATAATCCGAATGCTGTGTTGGTTGTCGTGACCAATCCGGTGGATGTGATGACATATGCAGCCTGTAAATTATCCGGTTTTCTTGCCAATCGGGTGCTGGGGGTTGGAACGCTGGTGGATTCAGCCCGATTTCGTGCCTTACTGTCACAAGAAGAGCATATTCATCCTGACGATCTTAGGGCTTATATTTTGGGTGAGCATGGCTCCAATCAATTGCCCATCTTAAGTAGCGCGGAAGCGGGCGGGGAACCTCTCGGCGATACACCCATTCATCGACAGTTATTCGCTCAGGTAACCGAAGCCGGTTTTGAGGTTTACCGCCTCAAAGGTTATACCAATCATGCTATCGCCACTGCGACATGCATGGTGATTGAAGCTGTAGTTTTCGACGAATACCGCACCATGCCTCTTGCCACCCGGTTTGACGATTGGATGGGCATTAAAGACAACTGCTTTAGCATTCCGGTGGTGATAGGGCGTAGCGGTATCATCCGTCATTTGCACCCCAAGTTAAACGACAGCGAACAGCAAGTTCTGCGGACTGCGGCGACGGCTATTAAAAGTGCTATTGTCTCATTGATACCCGACTTGGTAGATGATAGTCGCATCGATATTTGATTAATGCGATTTTTATTGCGATCGACCTAATTACTTAATTTAATAGGAAATATATTTTTCAGTTGTTGATTCTAAGCCATGCTTTCTGCAATCACCATTCTAATGTCGTGAAGCTAATGGCAACCTCCCAACCATCTGCGGATTTATTTGCGCGTACCACTCTGCCTTCACAACGAAGACGAGTTATATTTCTGCCCATTTTTTGCATAAGAATGAAGCAGCGCAGCATTAAATTCGGCTCAATCGCATTATCCGTAGTAAAGCAAACCCCAGTAGTGCTCAGGTTGCGTGTTACACCCGTACCTGAATCAAGCTCGACGGTACAAAAGGTAGGGTATCGTCCGGCAGATCGATTTTCTTTATTGTTATTCATAGAGTGCTCCATTGATGATTATGTCGGACACGTGACAAATTATTTATTAATGCCAGCCTTTGCAATTATGCAGGAAGGAAAGCTATTCCAAAATTTCTACAGATAATAGGCTGATTGTACTATTTAAAGTTTATATAGTTAAATCGATGTCTTTCGATTGTTGCGACATTGATTTATCAGACTGCTTCTGATCCTAAAAAATGGATGATAGGGTGTAAGTGCTTATAGGGTAGGGAATACAACACTCTCAATCAATAGGCGTTGTTACTTACCAGCTGATGTTACGCACTCGCCCCCCAAAAGGCGTATTATTCTGGAATGGATAAAGAA
>NZ_DAIUEH010000047.1:0-45717 GCF_036845245.1 Methylobacter sp. | reverse complement strand
AGTGGCGGCTCTTGTCAACTTGCGCTATCGCTGTATTTAGGAAAGATGTCTATTATAAACATAACATTCAGCCCTCTTTTTTAGTGAGATACAGCTCTTCAACCTGCTTTCTAGCCCACTCGGTCTTCCTTAAAAACGTCAAGCTCGATTTGATGCTGGGGTCGTTATTAAAACACCGAATATCGATCAACCTGCCCAGTTCGGCCCAGCCGTAATCCGCTACCAGCTCGGTAAGCATCCTTTCCAAAGTAACGCCGTGCAGTGGATTTCCCGGTTGTTTGTCACTCATAGCCTAATCTTCATGCTCATAACGTCGTTGTATCGCTTCATCTCGCGCATCATTGATTTCCCGCATGATGCTGCGAACATCGGCGACTTTATTACTGGCCTTGAAACGGCCGGTCAATTCGACTTGCGGAGTCAAATCACCTGTCTCATAGAGTTTCCAAATCTCTTTGCCATACTCGGTAGCAAGCAGTTCGGGAGCAAAGCGGCCAAAATAATCGGCCAAATTGTCAACGTCGCGCTCCAGCATTCTGGCGGCATTATTGTTCGCCGCCGCATCAACCGCCTGAGGCAGATCGATGATGACCGGGCCGTTGGCATCTACCAGGATGTTGTATTCGGAAAGGTCGCCATGCACCAGTCCGGCACAAAGCATCCTGACCACTTCCTTAATCAGCAAGCCGTGATATTCAAGGGCTTGCTCCCGGCTCAATTCAAGATCGTTCAATCTGGGCGCGGCGCTGCCATGTTCGTCAGTCACCAACTCCATCAACAATACACCCTCGACGAAGTTGTACGGCTGCGGAACGCGCACACCGGCGGCGGCAAGGCGGTATAGCGCATCGACTTCGGCATTTTGCCAAACCTCTTCCTGCTGCTGCCGCCCAAACCGGCTGTTTTTTTCCATCGCGCGCGCCTGACGGCTGTTTCGCACCTTGCGACCTTCCTGATACTGGGCCTGCTTGTGGAAACCGCGTTTGTTAACATCTTTATAGACTTTAGCGCAGCGTATCTGGCCTTCGGAAAGAACAACGTAGACAGCAGCCTCTTTACCGCTCTTTAACGGACGGATAACCTCGTCGACAAGGCCATCCCGCACCAATGGTTCAATACTTTTTGGAGTTTTCATAGCCGCCCTTATACGCTGCCCTGGTAAAAATTAAAAATATTAGCGACGTTTTTCTTCGACATAGATTTGATCCGGTAATTCTAATGTTTATATTTTAGTTTATTTTGTGGTATTGACGTCACGGGTGAGCAATTTGCCTTCAGTTTGCAACCAGGACAAAACTCCCTCCCCTGCAACACGCCCGCTGGCAAAACAGGCGGTTAACAAATAGCCACCGGTCGGCGCTTCCCAATCCAGCATCTCACCGGCGCAGAATACGCCCGGCATCGAACGTATCATTAACCGTTCATCGACTGCTGCAAAGGTAACGCCGCCCGCACTGCTGATAGCCTCATCAATCGGTCTGGCCGCGACCAGCTTAACCGGCAACGCCTTGATCGTTTCGCAAAGACGAATCGGGTCATCAAAATCTTGTTTCGACAAAACTTCCCTCAACAAGCCGATCTTTAAGCTATCAATGCCGATCCGCTTACGGAGATGATTTACCACTGTGTTCTTGCCGCGCGGCTTTGAAACGCTGCCGATCAGAAACCGTTTGTCCTTACCGGGAGCAAGATCGAGATAAATCAACGCTGTTCCCGATGCCGTAATCTGATCACGCAACAGTGCGGACATCTTATAAATCAAGCTGCCTTCAACGCCATCCGCAGTGACGACCAACTCGCCCAGTTGACAAAACTCATCGCCGACCGAATTGACAAAAGACGCCTGCACTGATTTCAAAGGCTGTCCGGCAAAACGATTGCTAAAAAACTCGCTCCAACCTACGTCAAACCCGCAGTTTGACGGCTGTAGCGGAGCGACCGAAACACCTTTTTGAGCCAGCAGCGGCGCCCAAGCGCCTGTAGAGCCAAGTCGCGCCCAGCTACCGCCGCCTAAAGCCAGCACCACGGCATCGGCCCTGACTTTCACTTCACCGTCAGGGGTTAAAAAATGCAGGCCCCCATCATCCCAGCCTAGCCATTGATGGCGCATATAAAAACTGACAGCGTTTACACGCAATCGGTGCAACCATGCGCGCAATAAAGGCGCGGCCTTCATATCGACAGGAAATACTTTGCCTGACGAACCGATAAACGTTTCAATACCTAAATCCCGCACCCATGCTCGTAAAGCCTCAGGGCCAAACGTATCGAGCATCGGTTTGATATTGGCTCGACCAGAGCCGTAACGAGATAAGAACTTATCGAAAGACTCGGAATGTGTAATATTCATTCCGCCCTTCCCTGCCATCAAAAATTTCCGTCCCACGGAAGGCATTGCATCGTAAAGATCAACCTTCACACCCGCTTGGCTTAAAACTTCCGCAGCCATGAGTCCGGCAGGGCCGCCGCCGATAATTGCAACGGCTTGGTGGTTATCTTGGTTCCTTTCCGCCAGGCTTATCAATCTATTACTGATTGTCTTACTCTCTATAATTAAATTGATTTATTGCTATTTAAAGACTATCCGCATAACAAACAACAGCTATTATACAATACCATTTTGCCCTTGAATTCATAAAAAAACCGCTATCCACTCAAAAAACCAAATGAATCCCGCCAATTCCAATATTTTTAAAAACATACCGGAGCAATTACCGGAAGAACTGTTCGAATGCATTTTCAAGCGGGAGAATATTCAAATTGAACGCATTGTATCCCAAGGCCATATTACTCCGGCAGGACAATGGTACGATCAGGATTGGGATGAATGGGTCATACTGCTTCAGGGACAGGCCATTATTCTTTACGAAAAAGACCGGCAGACCTTTCATTTGAATGCCGGCGACTATTTACTGATCCCTGCACATACCAAGCACCGGGTTGAATGGACTCTGCCTGACCTCCACACCCTCTGGATGGCTGTTCATTTACATTAAACAGAGCTTTATCGAGTCTGCGTTGCCCGTCCATTTACATATTTTACACAGCCTGACACATACATTATTTAACTTGATTTTGAGTCTATTTTTATACTTTTTTCAGGGTGGATGAAATAGATTAATCGCATTGTAATAAATTCGTCAAAAAGCGAAGTTATACTTTGGGGCTATGAAAAAAACCAAAATTGAAAAACATAAGCTTCTACTTCGGCATCTAACCCTTGATGATTACGATAATATTGCGATTTTAATGGAGCATGTTTACGGTAATTTAGGCGGAGCCTGGAAAAAAGACCAGTATACGTCCCAGCTTACTCGCTTTCCTCAAGGGCAGATTGTCATTGAAGATAACGGAAAACTGGTCGCCGCAGCATTAAGTATGATTGTCGATTATGCCCGCTTCGGCGATGTCCATACCTACGCGCAAATTACCAGTAACGGTTACCTGACCCACCATGACCCGCACGGCGACACCTTGTACGGCGTTGATATTTTCGTCCATCCAAAGTATCGGGGACTGCGCTTAGGCCGAAGATTGTATGATGCGCGCAAAGAATTATGCCGAAACCTGAACCTGCGCCGCTTTATTGCCGGCGGACGCATTCCCGGCTATGCCAAATATGCCGACAACCTAACGCCGGTGCGCTATATCGAAGAAGTCAAAAACAGGGAAATTTATGACCCGGTACTTTCGTTTCAGTTGTTTAACGGCTTTCATGTCCGTAAAGTATTGACCGGCTATCTCCCTGTCGATGCTGACTCAAAAGGCTATGCGACGCTGCTTGAATGGGTCAATCTTGATTATGTAGAAAAAACGGCTTCACTTGGCGCGTCTAAAAGTGTCATCCGCTTAGGCGTTGTGCAATGGCAGATGCGAACGCTGACCAGCGTCGAAGAATTGCTCAAACACGCCGAATTTTTTATTGATGCGGTAGCCGGTTACCATGCCGATTTTGTGCTCTTTCCCGAGTACATGAGCGCGCCGCTGATGGGATTGTTTAATGATAAAAACCCTCCCGACGCCATTCGCGCGTTAGCCGGTTTTACCAGTGAAATCAGGAATGGCTTATTGGAAATGGCGATGTCTTACAATATCAATATTATTGCCGGTTCCATGCCCGAGTATAGCGCCCATGAACTCTATAATGTATCGTGGCTGCTCAGGCGCGACGGTACTTTCGAGGCTCAATACAAAATCCATGTCACCATTGATGAAGTCAGCTGCTGGGGCGTTCAAGGCGGCAATGCGTTGAAAGTGTTCGATACCGATTGCGGCAAAATCGCAGTATTAATCTGTTACGATTCCGAATTCCCCGAATTGGCACGCTTGGCAACCATGCAGGGCGCGCAAATCATTTTTGTGCCGTTCTGGACCGATACCAAAAATGCCTACCAACGGGTGCGTTATTGCTCACATGCCCGCGCCATTGAAAATGAATGTTTTGTGGCGATTACCGGCAGTGTCGGCAATTTACCCTATGCTGAAAATATGGACATCCAATACGCGCAAGCGGCCATTTTCAGCCCCAGTGACTTTTCATTTCCGCATGATGCGATATTAGCGGAAGCCACTCCAAACACCGAAATGACATTAATTGCCGATGTTAACCTGGATCTATTAAAGCAAGTCCGTACTCGCGGCGCTGCACGTAATCTTACTAATAGACGCCCGGATTTGTATCGTTTAGAGTGGTTCTAAATAAAATCCCAAGCAACAGTGACTCAAAGCAGCTGGGTTGTCCAACTAGGGAATTTATTCATTACTTAAATTTAATAATGCTACCCTAGGTTACTTATGACATCTCCTAAAACTGTTCTCGTCGTCGGCGGCGCCGGCTATATCGGCTCCCATATGGTCTGGCTACTCGGCCAAAAAGGCGTCAATGTCGTTACTCTCGACAATCTTTCCAGCGGACACCGTGACGCGGTATTGCATGGCCAATTCGTACACGGCGATATTGCCGACCGGCTGATACTCGATAAAGTGTTTCGCGAACACAAATTTGATGCTGTCATGCATTTCGCTTCGTTCATCCAGGTCGGTGAATCGATGCAGGACCCCGCCAAGTATTACCAAAATAACGTCGTCAACACCCTGAATCTGCTCAACGCAATGTGTACTTACGGCGTTGATAAATTCATTTTCTCATCGACCGCCGCCATCTTTGGCGAACCGGACTATACCCCTATCGATGAAGCCCATCCGAAACAGCCTATTAATCCCTACGGCTGGAGTAAACGGATGGTTGAGCAGGCCTTAGCCGATTACGACCACGCTTACGGTCTCAAATCCGTGTGCTTGCGTTACTTCAATGCGGCCGGAGCGCATCCTGCCGGCTTGCTTGGCGAGCGGCACGATCCCGAAACGCACCTGATCCCGCTGGTATTGCAGGCAGCCTCCGGCCGCCGTCCGCACATTACCGTTTTCGGGCGTGATTATGATACGCCGGACGGCACCTGCATCCGCGATTACATTCATATTCTTGATTTGGCCGAAGCGCATTGGCTGGCTCTGCAATATCTGCAATCAGGCAACGATTCTAACGCATTTAATCTGGGCAATGGCAACGGCTATTCCGTAGAGAACGTCATCCAGGCGGCCAGGCGAGTCACCGGCAAGACTATTTCAGTACAGGAAGGCCAACGCCGTGAAGGCGATCCCGCCCGGTTAGTGGCCAATGCCGATAAAATAAAGCAGGAATTGGGTTGGCAGCCTGCCTATGCGGACTTGGATGCGATAGTGGAGCACGCTTGGCGGTGGGAATATAACCACACGCCCGATTCACAAAGATCACATAAACTTCAAATACCACGCGCGGCGGCAATTACCGCTTGACCTAATGCCAAACCACCATCGTTCATCGGATAGCGTTGCGGCGACAGCACGGTAAGACCGTGCTGCTGCAATTGCCCGGTCACCGCTTCCAATAACAAGCGGTTTTGAAATACACCACCGCTGAGCACTATGTTATCAATACCTGTTTGGCGGCTAAGATCGTTCAAAAGCGCAACTGTAGCGACAACCAAGCTGTGGTGGATACGGGCGGCAATGCGAGCTTTATTAACACCTTGCTTAAGATCGGTCAGCACCGCCTGCCATAATCCTAGCCAGTTTAACACCGACAAGCCTTCGCTACGGTCGATTGCCCAAGCTTGCGGATAGGATTGCTCATCCGAAAACAACGGCGTCGCCAGAATTTCCAGCGCAATCGCAGCTTGACCTTCATACTGGACCTGTTCACTATGCAGGCCCAGTGCAGCGGCAAAAGCGTCGAACCAGCGGCCGCAAGAAGTGCTGGGCGGCGAATTGATATTTTTGCCGATCATCGTCGCTACGGTTGCAAGCGGTTTGCTCGCCAATAACTTGATAACGTCCAAATCGGCATAATCCTGTTGCAGCGATTGCCAGTCGAAATAATGCAGCAGTTGCGCATAAGTATTGCGCCAAGGTTCGCGCATGGCCTGCACGCCGCCGGGCAAAGCGATAGCCTGGAAATGGCCGAGTCGGGTGTAATGCTTATAATCGCCCAACAGAAATTCGCCTCCCCATAATCCGCCTTCATCACCCATACCCAAACCGTCGAAGATCGCGGCCAATACCGGCGGCGCATCCAGCGCGACACCATGTTCGGCCAGACAAGCGGCCAGATGGGCGTGATGATGCTGCACCGGTACTAAAAGCGCCGCTTCGGATTCGGCCAATAATTGGCCGTATTGCTTCGATAGATAGCCCGGATGATGATCGACCGCAACGTACTGGGGCTTGAATCCATACAATTGCTTGTACAAACCGATAGCATTGCGGTAATCGGCTTGAACAGCAGCATTTTCCAGGTCTCCGATATGCTGGGAAACGACAGCTTGGCCGTTTTTCAGCAAACAAAAACTGTTCTTAAGCTCCGCCCCCATTGCCAGAATATTACCGGCCTGCTCGAAACCGGGCGGCAATACCAATGCCTCCGGACTGTATCCGCGGGCCCGGCGCAGTATGCGCATATTGCCGGCCATCTCCCGCATTACCGAATCGTCCAGCCGATTGACGATGTCCCGGTCATGCAGCAGCAGATAATCGGCAATGCCTGTCAGCTTTTCCCGAGCCTCGTCGTTGTCCGTGCATTGCGGTTCGTCGCTGATATTGCCTGACGTCAGCACGATAGGCGTATCCAAATCCTGTAATAACAACGTGTGAAGCGGCGTATAAGGCAGCATGAAACCGAGCTTGTCATCGCCCGGCGCGACACCAGGTGCAAGCGTTAAACCATGCGCTGACAGCAGCACTATCGGCGCGGCTTTGTCGTGCAGAGCCTGCTTTTCCTGATCGTTCAGCATCGCATAGCGGACGATGGTTCCCACATCCCAGGCCATCAACGCAAACGGTTTGGCATAACGGCGCTTGCGTTCGCGCAGCCGGTTGACCGCATCCGCATCGGCCGCGTTGCAAGCCAGATGAAAACCGCCCAAGCCTTTAATTGCAATAATGTAGCCTTGGCGAATCAATTCGGCGGCCTGTTTTAGCGGGTCGATGCGATCCGGCGTCTGGCCGTGGCTATCTTCCAGCCAAACCTTGGGACCGCAGTCCGGACAGCAATTAGCTTGGGCATGGAAGCGACGGTCGGCAGGATCATCGTATTCCTGCTGACACTGCGGACACATCGCAAACTTCGACATGCTGGTATGACAGCGATCGTAAGGCACACGCCGGATAATCGACAGGCGTGGCCCGCAGTGGGTGCAATTGGTGAACGGATAGCGGTAGCGGCGGTTGCCGGGATCGGCGATTTCGGCAAGGCAATCAGGGCAAGTAGCTGCATCGGCAGCGATAGGCGTCTCTATACCATTTTGCCGGCTGGCGACGATGCGAAATTCCTCTCCATCTTGCTGTTCGCCCAGGGTTTGCACCTCCAGACTGTCAAGCTTAGCCAGTGGAGGAAGTTGCAGCGGTATCTGCCGAATGAAAGTCTCAAGGTCTTCGTTGCTGCCAAAGGCATGAATCATCACGCCCAGTCCGTCGTTCCAGACCTCGCCGGTCAATCGGTATTGCCGGGCCAGTCGCCAGATTGTCGGTCTGAAGCCTACGCCCTGGACAATGCCGCGAACCCGAATCGCCCTGCCGTGCATTAACAGATACGCGGCAACTGCTCGCCAACCGGCCAGTCGACAATACGGCGGCCGCCGAAAGCCGTGGTCATTTGCACGAAATGATGCTCGTCGGCAATCACATTGCCGATGATTGCTGCATCAAAGCCTAATGGATGTTGCCGCATCACCGCCAGCAACGATTCGGCAGCAGCGGCATTGCAGATGCAGACCAGCTTGCCTTCATTGGCGACGTACAACGGGTCCAAACCCAGAATTTCGCAGGCGGCTTTGACTTCGGACTTGATCGGAATCTGCGCCTCGTCGATAACCATGCCGACGCCGGATTGCTGCGCCAGCTCATTCAATGCGGTCGCCAAACCGCCTCGGGTCGGATCGCGCAAGCAACGGATGTCGGCAGGCGTGGCGGCGACCATGTCGGCGACCAGCGAATTGAGTGCTGCGGAGTCGGAAACAATCGTCGTGTCAAATTGCAGATTTTCCCGTCCGGCCATGATTGCAACGCCGTGATCGCCGATCGAGCCGCTGACTAAAATCGCACAACCCGGTTGCGCACGATTGCCGGAAATATTGACGTCTTCCGGCACAATGCCGACGCCGGTGGTGGTAATGAACACGCCGTCGCCCTTGCCTCGCTCAACCACTTTGGTATCGCCGGTAACGACAGGCGTACCGGCGCGTTTGGCGGCGGCTGCCATGCTGATGACGATTTTTTCCAGATCAGCCAGAGGAAAGCCTTCTTCCAGAATAAAGCCCACCGCCAGATACAGCGGCTTTGCACCGGACATAGCGACATCATTAACGGTGCCGTGCACCGCCAGTGAACCGATGTCGCCGCCCGGAAAAAACAACGGCGAAATGACATGGCCGTCGGTGCTGATCACTAGCCGCCCAGCAGGCACGGTAAACAGCGCTTGGTCGTTACGCTGCCGCAGCAAGTCGTTGTCGAAATGCTTGATAAATAACTCGTCGATCAGTTGTGCCATCGCGCGACCGCCACCGCCGTGGCTTAGGTCGACTTTACCGGTAGCTATATTTAATTTAATTGTATAAGAGTTGGGCATAGGAATGATTTTTGGTAACTGCTCAGCAAATGCTGACTGTCAATATTTGATACACGATGATTTACTACTTTTGCCAAGTTTCAAACACCTCAGTCAAGTCAACAGCCAACTCAGGGAATAAGTGCGGTGTGGCGATGTCATCGTCCGTATACATGTGTTTAAGTTGGTAATGCCCGTTGTCATCCAGGACAAATTGATGAATCGCTTGGTCATTGGGATAAACAATCCAGTATTCCTGCACGCCGCTTTCTCGATAGAGTTCATATTTGATTTGCATCTCCCGCTTGGAATTGCCTTTGGATAAAATCTCAATAATCCAATCGGGCGCACCATTGCAGCCTTGTTCGTCCAAAACGTCAGGATTGCAAATAACGCTCAAATCAGGCTGGACAACGGTATGGATGTCTTGACTGGCTAAAACGGATTTTTTGCGGTCGTATAGGCGCACATCAAAAGGTGCGGCATAAACGCGGCACTTTTTATGTTTGAAAAAAAGGTGCAACAATGTCGTTAAATTCGCAGAAATGTCTTGATGCTTCACATTCGGCGCAGGCGACATCAGCATGATTTTGCCTTTAATTAACTCAATGGCTTCATCCAGTTGCCAGGTCAAGTAATCGGCATAACTGTAAGTTTGGGTTAAATCTAATTGCGATAATTGGGTGATTTTAGGCATTTTGTTTAATCCTCTGTTTATTCAAAGCTACCAACTTGGCGAGGCCGTTTAAGGTAAAACCGTTCGTGGTGAGCTTACGAACCATGAACGGCTTCCGCCCCCTCGACAAGATACCGTTATGGTATTGCCGCTTCTAATTCGATAGCTTGCATAGGCTAAACACTATTCAATCAAACAAGTCTGAACCTTAAAAAGGTGTCGCGGTAGCGACTCAAAATCAATCCCGCACCCGTCCATAAGACCAATATGCCGCACAAGCTCCCTCCGAAGACACCATACAAGACCCCATCGGATTTTCCGGCGTACAAACCGTACCCAGCAACTTACAATCCTGAGGCTTTTTAGCGCCGCGCAAAATAGCCGGGCATTCGCAACCTTTGACATCGGAAGCCTGAATCGCAGGCATATTAAAACGCTGCTCGGCATCGAGATCGGCATAACCGGCTTTGAGCTTTAACGCGCTGTCGGGAATCAAGCCCAATCCGCGCCATTCGAATTGCGGCCGCAACTCAAACACTTCCTGCACCAGCGCTTGCGCTTTCAGGTTGCCTTGCCGGGTAACGGCGCGGCTGTATTCATTTTCGACTTCGTGGCGGCCTTCGTTAAGTTGGCGGATCAGCATCAAGGCCGACTGCATCACATCCAGCGGCTCGAAACCGGCGATGACTATCGGCTTGGCATAACATTCGGCAAATGTTTCATAGGGTTGGCTGCCGATGACGGTGCTGACGTGGGAAGGTCCGAGAAAAGCATCAATCGCGACCGGTTGCGGCGCATCGAGTATCGCTTGCATCGCGGCAGGCGTCAGCACGTGGTTGCAGAACACCGAAAAATTCGCCAAGCCTTCGGCCTGAGCTTGCTTGATCGCGACGGCGGTAGGCGGCGTGGTGGTTTCAAAACCGATTGCGAAAAACACGACCTGTTTTTCGGGGTTTTGTCTGGCGATTTTCAATACATCTTGCGTCGAATAAATCATCCGAATATCCGCGCCGCCCGCCTTGGCTTTCAGCAAGCTGTTGCGGCCGGTGGCCGGAACCCGCATCAAGTCGGCATAGGTGCAGAGAATCACGTCTTGTCGCTCGGCCAGTTGTATTGCATTGTCGATGCGACCGGTCGGCAATACGCAAACCGGACAACCTGGGCCGTGGATGAATTCGACATTGTCCGGCATTAAATCCTGAACGCCGTAACGGAAAATAGCATGGGTATGGCCGCCGCAAAACTCCATCAGGCGATAATGCCGGTCGGGATCGACGGTTTGCGCAATCGCCTTGGACAGTTGCTTGGCAAGATCTTGCTGCCTGAATTCGCTGATGTATTTCATACGTCTGACATTAACCCGGCTTCGGCAAACAAAGCCAACGTTTTCAAGGCTTCGTCCTCATCGATTTTATTCAGCGCATAACCGACATGCACCAGAACGTAATCACCGAGCGCGACATCATCGACCAGGGCCAGCGACACTTCGACTTTGACATTGCCGACCGATGCGGTTGCCATGTTGTTGGCGGGATCAAGGGCGACGATTTGAGCGGGTAAAGCTAGACACATAATTTTGTTTTTGATTAAGGTTTTGGGGTTAGGCCGTTCTGTTTAATTGCTTACGTAACTCTACCGGATTACGCCTCAAATCAAGTACGGCGATAACAACAATGGCGGTTTTGGAAACATCGTAATAAATCGCAAAAGGGAATCTCTTCGCCAGCATTCGGTAAAGCCCGAATTGCTTACTGTGTATACCTCCATACAATCTAAGCGATTCAATGTCCGCAATAATACTGTCAAAAAAATAATCACCGATCCCTTCCTGATTATTGTCATAAAATAATTTTCCTTGCCGCAAATCAGATGCTACTTGCTCTAAAACAACCAGCTCTTTAGACGTCATCGGTTGGTATTTTTTAATTCTTGCAAAGAAATTAATGTCGCTTGTTTTGAATTGAGCAGTTCCAATCTGTCGTTAAGTATATTCTGATGCCACACAGGGGATTCTATCTGCTCCTGTTCATGACACAGACTATCCCAAATTTCTTCCATCAACATGATTCGTTCGGAAACCGGCAGGGCTTTTATTTCAGTAATCGTCATTAGCTTACCTTTTGGTTGTAGGGTACGTAGTACGCACCGCTTTTCAGCACATTGCTAGGCATAATCAATACGCTGCAACTCCAATTCGGCCTTCAACCAGCGCAGCCAGCTATCCATCCCCTCCCCTGTTTTGGCCGACAACGACAGTATCTTAATGCGCGGATTGACCTGTTTTGCATACTGTATACATTGCTCTGTATCGAAATCCAGATACGGCAACAGGTCGGTCTTGTTCAAAATCATTAAGTCGGCGGCATGAAACATATCGGGGTATTTAATCGGTTTGTCCTCGCCTTCGGTGACCGACAAAATCACCACCTTATGCGCTTCGCCCAGATCGAATGCCGAGGGGCAAACCAGGTTGCCGACGTTTTCGATGAATAACAGGCTGTGATTTTTCGGCTGGAGTGTTTCCAGCGCATGGCCGACGCGGTGTGCATCAAGATGGCAACCTTTGCCGGTATTGATCTGCAATGCCGGTACGCCGGTGGCACGGATGCGCTCGGCGTCGCGAGTGGTTTGCTGGTCGCCTTCGATGACAGTAATGTCGAGGTCCTCTTTCAGCCGGACGATGGTTTCAGTCAGCAGCGTGGTCTTGCCGGAACCGGGACTGGATACCAGATTCAACACCAGCATACCGCGCTCGCCGAAATAGCTACGGTTTTCGGCGGCATAGCGATTATTTTTGGCCAGAATATCCTGTTCGATTTGCACCATCCGCTTTTGGCTTAAGCCCGGCGCATGAGCATGTTCAGCATCGTGGTCATGATGATGGTCGTGATCGTGGTGTTCATGATCATGCGGATGTTCGTGGTCATGATCGTGCGAGTGGGAATGGCCCTCGCCGCAGCCGCATACGCCGCACATTATTCTACCTCCAGTTCTTTGATTCGCATTTGATCTCCGCTGTTGACCTGTAATTGATGGCTGCCGCAGTGCGGGCATAGATCGTATAACTGCTGCACAACCACATTGCAGCCGCACGGCATGCACCAGGCTTGGCCCGGTACTTCGATGATTTCAAGCTGAGCATGTTCGGCCAGCGAACCTTGTACGACAACGTCGAAACTAAAACGCAATGCCTCGGTTTCGACACTGGCCAACGCGCCGATTTCCAACCAAACCGTTTTGACTCTGCTGTATTGTTGGGCTTCAGCTTGCTGTTCCAATACCTGCAAAATGCTTTCGCAAAGCGACATTTCATGCATGGCTATCCCTGCCATGTACCCTTCGGGCAAGTGCAAATTTGTTCCAAACAGATTTGTCATGCATGGTTTTCTATCTCGTTTCGACTGTCTGTCAAGTTTAACGCGTATTGTACGCAAGGATCTACCGCGTTGATATAAAGTTCCGCTTGCCGTTGCAAATCGTTTAGGTTTTCGGCTTGCAATTGTTTCAAACCTTGAGCGACGACGCCTTCGGGATGAAAATTCCATTCGGTGGGCGCGATGATTTGATAATCATCTACACGTCCTTGCCGTAATTCCAGACGATGGATTAACAGGCCGCGCGCCGCTTGGACCTGAGCCAAACCTATGCCATCGTTAACAACATTGATTGTCGGTAATTTTATCCGCATCAAAAGCTGCCTGAGTTGGGATGGTATTAAAGCGACTTCCAGCAAGCGGGACAGCATTCGGACAATCAGGCCGTTACCGTAACATCTGTGCATCCCGGCGATTAAAGGCTGCGACAGTTGACGATTTAACAGCGTCGTTTCAAAACAGCGGCCTTGCCAATGCGGCATTCGGCTGAAAGTTGCCAAATCTTGTCGTTGCAACTCCCGGTTTAATACTTCTGCCTCAAGCTCGGGCAGGCAAGCAATATTATTTTTCCCAATTGCCGCCCAGTTCCGGCTATATAAATGATTTAGCAAGCTGGCAGGTAGCGCATTATTTTGCCGTAGCCAATTCTTCAACTGCACTTCGTCGGCTAACTCTTTAAATTCGGCAAGCTGGTCGTTAAAAATCGAAATATCAATGAGCACTTCCAATTCATCGATCAGTTGCAACAACTGAGCGGTATCGACATTCAGACAACTATCGAACTTGAATGCCTCACCGTGCCGAAACAAATGCCGCTTGAACAGCGCATCGAATTTAAGCAGCCTTACCAAGGCTTTTTTATCTTGAGCGAGACCTATAAAAACCGGCCAATCCAGCAAGATACGCCAGGCGTGTTCGCGCAAGGTTTCAAGTTGCACCAGCAGGTCGCGGGCTGAATCCAGCTCAGGTTCTTCCATCATGCCAAGAGCCGAGCGGCAGGCCAGCATTGCGGCATAAGCTTGGGCGTTGCCGCACAAAGTAAATAGCAGCGGAACTATTTCGAGTACCTGTTCAGGGGTTTTGCCTATTAATACCTTCGCTATCGATTCAGGCCGGCTGGATGCGATTTGCACTCCGCTCACCTTGCCGAAGTCATGATACAAATCGATGATGATAGTACCGGCCGGTGTCACTCAACGATTTCCTTTGCCGATAGCGCCGCGCAGCAAGTCACGACGGCTAACAGTACGCGGCGCCGTTTCGGCCAGAAGGCCCTGTAACGCAGATTCTGCCGTCGCAAGCGCGGCGGCTTGATTCTCGAATTGGAACATCGGCGAGAACAAAGAGCAGAGTGCGTAAGTATCTATTTGCGTTTCGGTACCCAACGTAAATTCGAATGTGCCATACGGAAAGTGCTTGTCGATTTTTATGCCCGGTGCTTGCTCTTGCCAAGCGCTGTCCGGTCCCGGCAACAACATCAGATTCATGAACCAGGGAGTAATCAATACGCCGAGCCAGTCTTCGCCAAAACGGTTAAAGCCGAAGGCCTGCACAGAAAGCGCGAAGTTAACTACCGGCAAGTCACGCATGCGCTTATCCAATATTTCATTGAATGTTGTTTCCAGCGTATGCCGGATTTGCTCGTTATTTTGCCAGATCATTATTTAACGTAGCGTACACCATGCGCGCAAAAAAGAAGTCTTTCTCATTTCCTTGAGTCACTGCCATTAAGTTAAGCACATTGACACCCCGTAGGAGCGGGCCGTGCCCGCGACATTTGGACAGCGATTGCAAAACTTTTAGCTCCTTCATCGCGGGCACGGCCCGCTCCTACAATGCTTAACTTAATGGCAATGACACAGTAACGAGTTTTTTCTTCGTGTTCTCGGCAATAGCTCCTGCATTGCTCTACCTCCTGCATCTATGCAGTCGTTCTTGCCTTCGTGGTGAGTAAATACCCTGACACAACATAATCAATCATCCAACACCAAAAAATCCTGTTTTTTACTATCGCACTCAGGACAGCTCCAATGATCGGGTAATTCAGAAAAAGCCGTGCCGGGCGGTATTTGCCAGACCTCGTCACCGACTGCCGGATCGTACGCATACCAACAGATTTTGCACTCCAGCCGGGTTTGCGGCGGCAACTTCGAGGCGTCGCTGCCGAAGGCTCCGGCGAAAAAGGAGTCATTCATAAATACACCTTAAGTATCTCCTGCAAACGCTCTTGGCTGTCGGCTATATCTTCCGGCGAAGCGCAGGCCACGCTGGGTACATCGCTGACTTCCAGGGTATTGAGAATCAAGGTATCTTCCGAATTGAAATATTGCACCCACCAGACGAAAGTGGTGCCGGTGGCGGTGATCCGGCAGTTGCCGTAGCCGCGAGACAATATCGTCACCGAACCGCCGCCCAAGCGTTGCGCCAAAAACGCCAGATCCTGCTCCGTCTGCGGCAACAGGCTCAGATTGATGGTGTGCGCTTCGCCGCCCGGCCGGTATTCGGCGATTTTGGCGTTCAGTTCGGCCAGTAGCGGCGGCGCATTCATTACGCCCGGCGGCAACGCAGTCCAGCGGGTATCGATTTGTGCTGCCGTACCGTTAAAGGCCGATTGCGAGAGCTGCTGCGGGATAATGCCGACTTCCAGCGCATCATCGACAATCTGCCGCTGGACATTGAGTTTTTGTAAGCGCCAAACTCCGGCCAATACCGATTCCTGGATGCGGATGCTTTGCGCGCCGGAACAGATCACGCTGACTTCGCCTTCGCCGAGCAGTTCGTCGATAAACCGCCGGTTGTCTGCATTCAGCTTTGTTAATTCAATAGGTTCGGAAAGCGAAGGAAAAGCTGCCAGATTCTGCTGCAATTTCAGCAAAATGGTTTTAGCCTGTGCCAAATCCTGTGCGTTTAAATCCGTAGAAATTTGCGGCATGGCATAAGTGGTCATTTCCTGCGGCATTTGCAGATATTCCAATGCAACGCCGTCTTCTTCCGACGGTTGGCTGCCTTGACCGAAAATTGGGAGTGATATAGAAGTCATAATGATCGTGATTATTCGGTAGGGCGCGCCGTGCGCGCCTTTTCCCAAGTTTGAAGGTTTCGTGCAACTCTGGCGCGCACGGCGCGCCCTACTTTATTTAATGACCGCCGCATACTTTATCCAAATCGAAGCCGGGCGGCTGGCTGGGCTCGGAAGCCAAAATCCCTGCGGTTTCCTGCATAAACTCATGCCAGTTGCGGATGCCGGTGATGACGCCCAAATACTCGCCGTTACGCAAAAACACCAATGACGGCCAACCGGTAAAACGAAACCGCGCCTGCAATTCGCGTTCAATGGCTTTGGCAATGACTGCCGCTTGCAGCTGATCGCTAAATACTTTGACCAACTCCGGCAAGATCACCGCAACATCGCTGCTTTCGGGAAACTGGGTGGGTTCGTTGCAAAAAAACAGCACGACATTTTCATTGCCGTAAACGAAATGATCGTAACTGTCCGCGTCCAACAATGGATAGCCGTGGCGGGTTTGCAGTTGCTCAAGCAGCGGCGATGTCATGATTTTAAAAACTCCGGCAATTGCGGTTCCCTGCCTACAAGGTCGGGAAATAAATGATCTATTCGATTGTCGCCCTGCATCGCCAGACGCATAGCTTCCAGCGCATCGGCGATTTGCTTGGCTTTTTGTTCGCTAATTACTTCACGGGCTGTATCGAGAAAAACCAGCAGCCAAGTACCGGCAGGTTGAGGGCCGACCAGCATCATGTCGATCAGGCTTTCCTGTCCGCGATAAAGGCAGCGCGCCGATTCGCCATGCGTCTCGACAACTTGCATCGGGATGCCGATGCACATCAGTATTTACCCCGATAATCGACATCAACCTGCACCGTACGCTCGTCGGCAGACTTCCGCGGGCGCAACTCAAAGCCTTCAACCTGCAGCACCCGGTCGTCGCCGATCCGGCAGGCTTCGGCAGCTGTCGGGCGTTCCTGTTCGTAGCGTTGTATGTTCAGCACCGGGTCAACCAAATCGCCATCGCTGTCAGTTGTTTCCGCAGGGATGCCGAAAGCTTGCAGATAAGTAAGCGCCATATCTATCGCCGGTTGAATTTGCGCCTTAACCATTGGCCTCAAGCTGCCGCCGTAGTCGTCCAACTCTTCGGGCTGTACGCCGATCAACAGCAAGTGTTGCGGATAGCTGCCCAACATTTGCGCCATCGCCAGCACTTCCTGAAATCCGGTTTGATGCAGGCTCATTTTTTTTGCGCCGAGAAACTTCGGTACATCATCGTTTTCTATCCGCTTTAATGTGCCGGGCGGCAGTCTATAATCGATCGCATCGAACACGACCAACACATCAGCGGCTTGGACATGCTCGACCAGGTAAACGCCTTGAGTGCCGCCGTCCATGACTTTGACGCAATCGGGAAAACGGTAGTTTTTTTGCAGGCGTTCAATCACGCGAACGCCGAAGCCTTCGTCGGCCCAAAGTACGTTGCCTATGCCCAGTAATAAAATGTTCATGGTTAATCCTGAAAATTAATTGTCCACGAAAGACACCAAAAGAAACGGAATACGGATAAACACTGATTTTTCTGGCTCCCAAACTCCTGCTTCCTAGACTACGTTCCCAAAGCTGGAGCCGGGGAACGAGCGAACTTTCGAACCCCGCCTGTTCAGAACGTTGCCAGCTAGACCTTCCAGGTTTTAAAAACCTGGAAGGTCTACATATCAGCAGGCTTTTTTCGTATCTTTCGTGCTTTTCGTGGACAAAATCAATGAACATCATCTACCGGTTTATCGTCTTTGAAAGTGCGCCAGCCGGTCACTATCGTGGACAACATGCTCTGCCGCGATAATTTATCCTCGCGCACCGCGACATAGACATGGATCAGCACAAAACAAACGATCAGCCACATAGCCAGATGATGCCAGCTATGCAGATTTTGGCTGTCGCCGAAAATCGGCAGCACCCAGCTGCTAAACATTGCATGCTGCCAACTGCCCTGCCCAGTGCCTTCGCCGTAAAGCGCAAAACCGGTGACAATCATAAACAGCGCGCCCCAAACAAAGATGAAATGCATGGATAGCACGGCTAAAGGATTATGGCCGATATACTTTTTCGGCTCCTTAACCAAAAAGGCATACCACAATATTTCATGGCCGACACCCAGCCAGAATTCCCACGACAACAAAGGCGGCATAAAGATTTGGCGGGCATGTTCGTTACCGGCATAGGCCCAGTAAGCCCGAAACAGCAATCCTATCGCCAACAGGTAGCCGGCGGCGAAATGCAGAAATCGTACATAGCCCATCACGAAATGATCGGACGCTTCGCCGCCGACCGATGCGAGCGGCGAGGCGATTAAATAGCCTGTTACGGTCAATGCGACGATGACCAAGGCGTTCAAGCTGTGCCAGAGCCGTACCGGTTTTTCGTAGACGTAAACAGGTTGAGATGTTGAATCAGTCATGGCCGTTCCTTATGCAAGCAACAACCAAGCACCGATCAAACCGGTCATGGTTCCGTAAATATGGATCAAACCGGCCACATTGATACGTTGCGCAATCCAGCCCAAAGCCAGTCCGGAAACATGCAAAACCGCCGTAGCCGATACAAACCCTCCGATATAAGCGTATGCCGAAGCGTCAACCGGCATTTCGCTACCGTGCGCCAGTCCGTGCATTGAGGCAAAGGCAGCAATCGAAGTCAGGATAACCGCCTCCGATAATCTAGCCGTGCCGAAGCTTAGCGCTACGCCGACCAACAACAGCGAAAACAAAATAGCCGTTTCAACATAAGCAAAACCAAAGCCGGCTAAGCCCAACAGCGCCCCTACAATCATAAACGACAAAAATACGCCAATCGCCTGCCGGGCAAGCGAACGGCTTTGACCGCTCGCCCATAAACCCAATCCTAGCATCGCCAGGAAATGATCCAGACCCAAAAACGGATGCTGGAAACCGTGACTGAAACCGCCAGTCGGCAACAAGCCGGTATGCGCCGAAGCGGCCTGGGAAAACGCGATAAGTCCTGCGATCAATAGTATTCTTTTCATAATCAAGCTCCTCAGCGTACTTTAACTTGGGTTAATTCGGTGCCGTCCGGGCTGATGATATGCGTCGAACAGGCCAGGCAAGGATCGAAACTGTGCAAGGTGCGCAGGATTTCCACCGGTTCCTCCGGACGCTCGACCTTGGTATTCATCAATGCCGCTTCGAATGCGCCGATATTGCCTTTCTCGTCACGTGGCGAACCGTTCCAGGTGGTCGGCACTACGCATTGATAATTGGCAATTTTGGTATTTTCGATTTTCAGCCAATGCCCCAACGCACCGCGCGGCGCTTCGGTAAAGCCGACGCCTTTGACGCTGCTCGGCCAGGTTTCCGGGTCCCATTTCGCGACGTTCGCGGTCGCCAAATCGCCGGATTTGATATTGGCGATCATCTTGTCCATGAAGTAGCGCATCTTGCCTGCCGCCCATTGCGCTTCCAAACCGCGAGCAGCGGTCCTGCCCAAAGTCGAGAACAACGCGGTAACCGGTACATCCAGCGTCTTCAACACGAAATTGATTTGCTCGGTAATTTCCTTGTTGCCTTGCGCATAGCCGATCACATAGCGCGCCAACGGGCCGACTTCCATCGCATGACCGCGCCAGCGTGGGGCCTTGATCCAGGAATATTTGGCCGCTTCATCCAGTTCCTTGATATGAGTACGGTCGCCTTTGGTGTTCGGCCCCAGCTTGTAGTTAGGTTCGGTAACGCCGTCCCAAGGATGCAAGCCCAGCGATTCGTCCGGGTATTTGTACCAGGAGTGCGGAATGAATTCCTTGATTTGCTCGGGATCGGTCAAATCGACTTCATGAACTTTGGTCAAATCGCCGTTGATGATCGCGCCGCGCGGCATCAATAAATTCGATGCAGAATAGTCGTTCGCGTTATCGGGGATGTCTCCATAAGACAACAGGCTTTGTCCGGAAATACCGCCGCCGTACATCCAGCCTTTGTAGAACCCTGCAATAGCCAGTAAATCGGGGATGTAAACCTGGTCGATAAACGTGATCGTGCGATCGATCAGCGACGACACCAGATTCAAGCGCTCCATGTTAATCGCACCGCTGGCGCCGACGCCGTCGATATTGATCGCACACGGCACGCCGCCGACCAGCCAGTTCGGATGCGGGTCTTTGCCGCCGAAAATGGTGCGGATTTTCATGATGTCTTTTTGAAAATCCAACGCTTCCAGATAATGCGTGACCGCCATCAGATCGGCTTCCGGCGGCAACAAATAAGCCGGATTGGTCCAATAGCCATTCTTGAACGGGCCTAATTGGCCGGACTCGACAAACTTCAGCAAACGGTTTTGGGTATCGCGGAAATAACCGGGCGACGATTTTGGATTATGCGGCGAAATCTTTTGTTGCAACGCCGAGGTCGCAACCGGATCGGCTTTCAGCGCATTAACCGGGTTAACCCAGTCCAGCGCATGCAAATGATAAAAATGCACTAAGTGATCCTGCACCTGCAAGCTTAGCTGCATCAGGTTGCGGATCGAATTGGCATTTTCAGGAATCGTAATTTTTAACGCATCCTCGACCGCGCGCACCGAAGTCAACGCATGGGTGCCGGTGCAGACGCCGCAGATGCGCTGTACGAAAGCCCAGGCGTCGCGCGGGTCGCGGCCTTTTAAGATCACTTCCAGACCGCGCCACATGGTGCCACTGGAGATTGCGTTGCGGATGATGTTGTCTTCGTCGATGTTGACTTCACAGCGCATGTGGCCTTCGATACGGGTAACCGGGTCGACCACGACGCGACGGCCTGCGTCATTCAGGTTAAAGCCGTTGGGGGTATTTGTAACTGTCATTGTTGATCTGCTCCTGATTGGTTAGCGTCCGGTTTTTTAGAACGATTCAACGCAGTCAATCCGGCATGCGCGGCAATGCCGACGCCGACTACGGCTGCTGCGGTACCGCCGACCGCGTCGGCGTTGGCTTCGATACTAAAATCGTTAATATCGGTCAGGCGCTGGTAAAAGCCGCCCTTATCCCAGAAACCGTCCTCAGAACAGCCGATACAGCCATGGCCGGCCTGAATCGGAAACGATGTGCCTTCATTCCAGCGCACCGTCGAGCAGGCGTTATACGTGGTCGGGCCTTTGCAGCCCATTTTGTACAAACAATGTCCTTGCCGTGCGCCTTCGTCATCCCAATGTTCGACAAACTGTCCGGCATCGAAATGCGGACGCCGATAACATTTATCGTGGATGCGCTGGCTGTAAAACATTTGCGGGCGGCCTTGACGATCCAAGGTCGGCAGTTTTTCGAAAGTCAGCAGATAAGCGACCACGGCAGTCATCACTTCGGCAATAGGCGGGCAGCCGGGTACTTTGATAATCGGCTTGTCGGCCAGGCCGGGTATTTTATGGGTCGGCGTCGCGCGGGTCGGATTGGGATGTGCAGCCTGTACGCAGCCCCAGGATGCGCAAGATCCCCAGGAAATAATCGCCTTGCAGCTTTCGGCCGCGTATTTGAGCTGCTCGACGAACGGTTTGCCGCCGATGATGCAATACATGCCGTCTTCGGCCAACGGCGCGTTGCCTTCCACAGCCAGGATATAGTTGCCTTTATATTTTTCGACGATTTCATCGACGATGGCTTCGGCGTTATGACCTGCCGCCGCCATGATGGTGTCGTCATAATCTAATGACAACATCGACAGAATCACATCCTTGGCTAAAGGATGGCCTGAGCGAATAAACGATTCGGAACAACAAGTACATTCCAGGCCATGCAGCCACAACACCGGAATGCGCGGCTTGGTCTCCATCGCATGAGCGATTTTAGGAGCGAAAGCCGGGGAAAGTCCTAACGAGGCAGCGGTCAGGCTGCAAAACTTGAGAAAACTGCGGCGCGTGATGCCCTGCCTGCGCATGACATCATAAAAGGTTTCATTCATTCAGGAACTCCTGGTGTATTTGGCTACTTGAAGAATGCACGACCGGCAAATGATCTTGAACGCTCTTCAATGCCGCGTTTCCAAAACACTCGATCTTTACCGACATGAAACCGGCCAAGGCATGGCGGGTAACCGTTTTATTCGGCGTGTACCGAAGTCGCTTGGAAGCGCTTATTGTTATTATGCTTAATTTTTTATTATCTCTAAGCAACGATCGCCACCGTTATCCAGCCGACGTCGCCCCACATTGCTGGAGCAACATCTATGCCGAATCAGCGCTAGCCAAGAAACCTTTGTATTTGTGGGAGAAATAATGCCGAGGGAGACAAGGGAAGATCATTTAATGTCTGCTAAACAACAAATGCGACAAAAAGAACAGCGCTTTGCAGTAAAGCCTACATATAACCGAATACAAGCATCGAAGCCATCGACGACCTAGTGATCGCTTCGTATTTTGAAGAGTCGATTGTTAAATCCGGTACGGTAAGTCCATCCGACTTTTCGGTTACTACTTAAATGATAATTTAGAGACGCTAAACCTGCTTTTGGCAGAAGTCAGGCGGGTTAAGACACGCGAACAGTGAAGTCACATGTCGCGCCCCTTAACCCGCCTCTCATGAAGATTCAAAAGATAACAATTACGCCAAACTATATTCGCGCTTATGTTTCCCGGAGATACGTACTTATTTACCGCCTGCCGGAAAGCTTACTTAGACCGAGTGCAAGCACCGCAATCATTAGCGATTTAGTTTGGTGCTTCGTAGTCATCAATTATGAATCCGGCATTGCCGCCAGACGGTTCTCCAGTTCGGCGCTAACCAACGTATCGTAATGACGCTGCAGGATAGAGTCGGTAGGACGCGGAAAAAGAGCGGATTCAATTTCATTTTGCAGATGAGTGAGAAAATTTTGCGTGCCTGTTGAATCCTCGGAAACACTCAATTCTGAATTCGAGCAGGAATCACAGGCTGCGTCAGAGGGTTGGGAAGATTTTGTGCCACCCAATGGTAAAAAAGCAAATGCAGTAATTAAAAGCATAACCAGGAACAACAGAGTAACTTCGAACATAACAATACCTCGCTATTATTGAAAAACACAAGTACATGCATCTGAGTGATACCGGTACTCATGTTTTTTGGCAAGCAATTAGAATGCCACCTTACTTTAATATTTAACAAGTTGATTTTTAATACTAATTTATTTTTCAACATACGCGGCTTGATATTTTTCGCAACAATTTGTCGGTAATCCATCAATACTGCACAACAACTGTTCATTATCGAGCAACCATTCCGCGAGTCACTACGGGAGGTCTCTATCGAGTTTCTGCTTTACTGTAATAGCTGCGTAGAGAATTTCAGCGATATGCTTCGGCTTGCTAAAACCGCCGTTATTGATCTGTTGCTGACAGGAAAAACCATTGGCGACTATCGCCGCTTGCGGTTCGGCGCGCAAAGCCGGAAACAGCGCCAGTTCGGCCATGGCTTGCGAATCGGCGTAATGCTCCGCTTCCAGCCCGAAATGTCCGGCCATGCCGCAGCAGGACGACTCGATCAGTTCGAAATCAAGACCGTCCACGGTTTTCAGGACTTTGCGCATCGCCTTCATCGCGCCGACGGCTTTTTGATGGCAATGGCCATGTACCAGGACACGTTCACCGCCGGTCTTGAAAGCCAGCGGCCAGCGTTTACCGGTTTGTTCCCTGGCGATAAACTCTTCCAGCAACAACACCCGTTCCGCCAGCTTGGCCGCCGTTTCACCCAGCCCCAATTTCAGGTATTCGTCGCGCAAGCTGAGTATGCACGACGGCTCCAGGCCGACGATCCAGCGACCGGCGTCAATATGCGGCCGCAGTGCTTGCAACAACCGGGTGGCTTCGTTCCGGGCCTGGTCTATCATGCCGTTGGAAAAATAGGTGCGCCCGCAGCACAGCGATGTCGGGTTATTCTCGTCCGCACCGGCAATCTGTACCGAATAGCCTGCTGCATTGAGCAGATTGACAGCGGCTTCGGCCACGGCTGGGTTGAAATGGAGGTTAAATGTGTCAACGAACAGTACGACTTCGCGAACCGGCGTTGTTGATTCAGGATAAAACGCATTTTCCGCAACGGGCTTTTCCCGGCTGTCATGCTCGGCGGGAACCGGCAACGGCGCCTGGGCCGCTATGCCCAGCAATCGCTCGACGATCCGCGCCAGCCAGCCATAACGATTGCGCCAGATCACCAGCTTTCTAACCGGCGGCCAACATAATAGTTTCGGCAGATGCGCCCACAGAATATGGCGCAAAGACAATCCATCCGCTTGACGGCGTTGAGCCAAATATTCGGCTTTGATCAGCGCCATATCGACTTCATTTTCACACTCGCGCTTACAGCCTTTGCAGCTGACGCACAGGCTCATCGCCTCGGCCAGTTCAGCATCGAACAGCGCCTTATCGTCAGCCGCGTTTAATGCCGTTTTTAACAATTTGACCCTGCCGCCCGGCGACAACGCGGGATTGCCGGTTACTTTAAAACTCGGGCACATCACGCCTTTATCGAACTGTTCGCACTGACGGCTGCCGATGCAGACGGCCACTGCCTTGGCAAAATCGCCGCCGCTCTTCGGAATATCGGCATAAGCATCGCCCATGCCGGCGTTTTGATAACCGGACCAATCAAGAAAAAGTTTCATCGTTATTTACTGGTGAAATAATGCTGCCAAGCAAAAACAACGCCATGTACAAAATGCTGTTGCACCGGGAAGCGAGGCTATTCATTCTGTCGAAAAACCGACAATCGGCCCAGTTAAAGCCGCTTTACGACAATATTATCTTGCAAAATAGACTGAGCTCTGTGAGGTGCATATAAATAAAAGGACTTGAATACAACCTGTTGTGTAAGTGCATTTGTCGTCTAAAAAGATGAGTCAATGCCACTCGGATTAACAAGGTCAATCATCATGCCAAAATACAAACCTAACCATTCGCACAACAAAGCGACTACAAATACCAAGCATAACCTGCCGAATATTTTGATAACATAATGCTTATCAAAACAGCCTGCTTTTTACCGGGCTTTATCTGCATAATTTATCCCAACGCTGAAGTTCGGCGACTTCTAAATAGGCCGAGTGATCTTTCTCATTTTTATCCATTCAACCATGAGGTTAACACCATGCCCAGACCTAAAAACAAAACAGTCAGCATTATCCCGAAAGCCGAGGAAAAAAAGACCTTATCTAGCGCTCAAAAACAGTTTAATAGCCTGACTAAAAAAATCGATAAGCAAAAAAAACTGCTGCTTGAGTGGAAAGAAACCATTCCTTCATATCGTCAACAGATAAATCAGGAATACGAACCGTTAGAAGATGTTTTAAATAACCATAAATCAGAGTGGGTGGGATTATTGGATCAGTTATACGATATGCCGCTATTCAAAAAGACGGATAAATTAAAAATCAAGCATCTCATTTGCGAAGTATCCGGGGATTTAATTGCCGAGTTTAATAAAGATGAACTGAAGCCTTTATTCAACAAGTACAGTGATGAAGATTACGATACCCTTAATCAGGAAACTGAATCCGCTGTTGGCGATCTGATGAAAAGCATTGCCGAAGGTATGTTTAATGTGGATCTGGGTGATGATGTCGATATCAGTTCGCCGGAAAAATTCCACGCCCATTTGCAGGAAAAGCTGCGTGAGCAAGCACCGCCTGTTAAAGAGCGTAAAAAAACCAAAAAGCAATTGGAAAAAGAAGCGCACCAACAACAAGAAGAGGCATTGGCAAGTAAATCGGTTCAAGAGGTTTACCGTAAATTGGTTGCCGTACTACATCCTGACCGGGAACCGGATGCACAGGAACGTGAACGCAAAACGGAATTGATGCAACGCGTAAACACCGCTTACGGCAAAAAAGATCTATTGCAGTTACTCGAATTACAGTTGGAAATTGAGCAAATCGATCCGGCGCATTTAAGCAATATTGCCGACAGCCGTCTGAAATATTTCAATAAGATACTAAAAGAGCAGTTATCTGAGTTAGATCAAGAAACGCATCAAATAGAAAACATGTTCAAATTGGATTTAAACATGCCTTTTTATGCACCGCTATCACCCAAGCAATTGATGTCAATGTTGAAAAACGATACCCGAGCATTGCAGGCAGATATAGATGCCATTCAACACGACCTAGAAGCTTTTCAAAATCCCGTTTTGTTTAAAGCATGGCTAAAAAATTACAAAGTTCCGAAAAGCCCTATCCACGACGATTTTGATGACTTGTTCTTTGGCGGCTTGATGCCGTTTGGATTTAAATAAGCACGCCTGTTGATTTGATCGATTCAACGTATAAGGTGAGCATCACATTCATCAACAACGAACCCTTAAAGTTCAATAAAAGAATTCAGAACTTGGCATATTAAACTAATGGCCTGATTACGCTGGATCTACATAACTTTTCACAGCTCACCCGCCTGGACTAAGGCGGGTTATCAACATATCTTCAAATCACCCAGGCCTCCCTACCCAGTGCAAGCTTCGCCTCGGCAATTGACTCCAGCATTGCTCTACCTCCTGCATCCTTGCAGTCGTAAAGCGCCTACTTTTAGTGCCTGTACTCCCCGCCGGAATATGGGGAATCAGCTCAACCACGCAAACAGCCTGTCATCAAAACTTCATCATTCTGTCATTTGAAATTCATGAACCCGACACACAACTGACACCTTGATTCTTTAAGGTATTCCTATCTTTATTTAGCCATGTGGATACCGATGAAAAACACAGATGCAGTAATACAGCTCAAACCATCCAAACGATTGGAATGTTTTGTTATCGCCAAGGATGGTGTGTATGCCGCAGGCCAGCCGGGAGCGGGCGCGGCGGCAGACTCGGAAACGCTAATACAAGAAGCCCAGGCATTGCGTTTTCGTGTGTTTGCCAAAGAGATGGGCGCAAAGCTCAAAACCGAATCGGAAGGCCTGGATTATGATGAGGTGGATAGCTATTGCGATCATTTGATTGTCTATGACAACGCCAATAAAAAAATAGTCGGTTACACGCGCCTGCTTAACCAGGACCAAGCGGAACGCCTCGGCCGATTTTATTCTCAAAGCGAATTCAATCTGGATCAGGTATTAACATTACCCGGCCGTTTCCTGGAAATAGGTAGAACTTGCGTTGATCCTGATTATCGCGGCGGCGCGGTTTTAACCACGCTTTGGTCGGCACTGGTTCAATACGCGCTTGAAGGCCAGTTTAATTATTTACTCGGTTGCGCCAGCATTACTCCGGGCCCCAGCGGTTTTGCCATTGATGCGGTATATCGAAATATCGATGAAAAAAATATTGCGCCCTCCTCTATTCAAGTCAGCCCCAGCATACCGGTGCCAGACCAATTAAGATGCGAACGGGACGAGTCGGGCATTCCTCCTTTATTGAAGGCTTATTTTCGTTTCGGCGCCATGGTTTGCGGCGAACCTTGCTGGGATGAAGACTTTAACTGTATGGATTTATTCATGCTGTTACCGCTCGATCAATTGCAAGAGCGCTACAGCAAGCATTATATGAGAGGTTTTAACGCCAAGGATGGTGTATATGCCGCAGACCAGTCTGGAACGGGTGCGGCGCAGTAGGCCGGCAATGAAATCGAAAATACGGCTGTATTACAAACTTCTGCTGATCGTCGCCCTGTTTATCCATGGGCTCATGCTGGCTGCGGGTGTTTTTCCCGCATTTGATTTTTTTTATTCGGCGCGCGACGCAAAAATCAAAAAGAATACGATCAAAACTCGCTGGCTACAAAAGTTCAGCGCCATTGTTAACTTGCATATCATCCAAGACGGCGAGTTGCCGGAACGACGCGCCATTCTGGTCAGCAATCATATCTCCTGGCTGGACATCATTGTTATCGGCCAATATTTACCGGCTTATTTTATCGCCAAGAGCGATATTTCCAGCTGGCCTGTGATCGGTTATCTGGCCAGACAAGGCGGCACTATTTTTATCCGTCGCGGTGACAAACAGCATATCCGAACCACTGCCGAGAAAATGGCTTGGCTATTGAAACAAAACAGCAAGATTATTGCTTTTCCTGAAGGAACGACGACTAAAGGCGATGAGGTTTTACACTTTCATTCCTCTTTATTTCAGCCGGCCCTGCTAACCAAGTCAGCCATTCAGCCCGTAGTCCTTCAATATCAAGGCGCGGCCAAAGAACAGGCGCCTTTTGTCGGTGACGACGGTTTTGTTCCGCATCTACTCAAGATGCTGACGCTGGATAAAATCGAGGTAAAACTTAGCTTTCTCCCTGTCATTAACAGCTCAGGAAAAAATCGCCACACCGTCAGTCTTGAAGCAAGAGACATGATATGGAAAAAAATCTCAGGCGGTTTACCGGCGGATGAGTCAGATCCGCAGCCGCTAAAATCATCTCAAGGTTAATAGTTATCCGAGTTTCATCACTCTGTCACGAGCCCGTTATAAGCTTGTAACAGTTAAAACGTTAACCGCAGGATACGCTATGAAAATTTTAAGTTTAATGAAATTTGCTGATATTTTGACTGTTGCCAACCTGTGCTGCGGCATTCTTTCAATTTTGCTGGCAATTGACGGCTCTTTTTACTTAAGCGCATTGCTGCTGTTTTTGGCGGTAGTATTTGATGTGCTTGACGGAAAAATAGCCGGCCTGATGCATCAAAAGAATCTTTTCGGCAAACAAATCGATTCCATGTCCGATCTGGTCTCTTTTGGCGTTGCTCCCGCTTTGTTATTTTATTCGCTGAGCTCTCCCGGCGTTTTAGGCATTGCAGTCGCTTTGTTCTTTATCGCCTGCGGCATGCTGAGGCTTGCACGCTATAATATTTCTGACGCACCGGGATTCGAAGGCGTACCTATTACTGTGAACGGTGTGCTGTTCCCGATACTTTTTCTGCTGGTTGGCAGCTTCCCTCAAAGCCTGAATTATTGGCCGATAGTCTTCTTAATTCAGGGATTTCTGATGATTTCCACCTTTAAAATATCTCGGATATTCTGATCGCCTCCATTACTTGAATCCGAGAATCATTGCCCCAACCGTTTTTTTGGGAGCAACGCTGTACCGGACTATAACTGCTGATTCGGTTTTATGACTGCCATTAAATTCCCTGAACTCGAACAACTTGAACGTATCATTGAGCAGTTAGGCGACCGCGCCCAAATTGAAGTCATAGAAAAAATTCAATACCAGGATCATGAATTCCCCATCCATTGCATTACCCTGGGATCGACTCAGCCCGATATGCCTGTATTAGCCCTTTTCGGCGGTGTGCATGGACTGGAGAAAATCGGCTCTGAAGTCATCTTGTCTTATATGGAAACCATCAGCCAGTTGCTGGACTGGGATGAAGAATTCCTGGCCCGGCTTCAAAAGTCCCGGCTGGTTTTTGTGCCCATCGTCAATCCGGTCGGCGTTTACCTCGGTACGCGCTCTAACGGTAACGGCGTTGACCTGATGCGCAATTCGCCTGTGGAAGGCATTGGCGCAACCCGTATTTTCAGCGGTCATCGCATCACGCCTCGCCTGCCCTGGTATCGCGGCGACGTATCTAAAATGGAAAAAGAAGCGCAAGCTTTATGCCGCGTAGTGCAACAACATCTGTTCAATTCTCCGTTGTCGATCGCCCTGGATTTGCATTCGGGATTCGGTATTCAGGATCGCTTATGGTTTCCGTATGCCTCGCGCAAAACCCCGTTTGCTTTTCTAGCTGAAACCTTGGCCTTGAAAGAACTTTTTGATCGTTGTTACCGGCACCACATCTATAGAATCGAACCGACCTGTCAGGAATATATGATTAACGGCGACCTGTGGGATTACCTGTTCGATGAGTTTGTGCAACGGTTTGAGGCCGAACGTTTATTCCTGCCGTTGACGCTGGAAATGGGTTCATGGCTTTGGTTGCGTAAAAGTCCTATGCATCTTTTCTCTCGCCATGGCTTGTTTCATCCGCTGCTGCCACACCGGCAGCAACGGATTTTCCGGCGGCATTTCATGCTGTTTGATTTTTTATACCGTAGTCTTTTGTACCCTGACAAATGGACACAACTTAAACCACGACAAAAAGCGGCTTATGAAAAAAAAGCGCTAGGTTTTTGGTATGAATAAAGCGCTGGGAAAAAACTGGATTCTGCTGAGAGGTCTGGCGCGTGAGTCGGGGCATTGGGGCGATTTTGCTTCCCTATTACAATCGGCATTTCCGGATGCTCAAATAACGTTGCTGGATTTGCCCGGTACCGGTTGTTTTCATCGGGAAACCAGTCCAAACACAATCAAGGCGATAACCGACAGCGTACGCCGTCATGCTCTCGACAGCGGTGCGATACAACAACCGGCAACGATTCTGGCACTTTCGCTGGGGGCGATGGTCGCCTGGGAATGGATGCACCGCTATCCTCAAGACATTTGCCGCGCAGTTTTGATCAATACCAGCTTTGCCGATGTCAGTCCCTTTTACCATCGGCTACGCTGGCAAAATTATAGAAATTTTGTCGCATTAGCGATGGTGCGCGACTTGTACGACCGGGAAATGGCGATTTTGCATTTGACGAGCAACCGCCGCAATCGGCATAAAAAGATAGCTCGTGTCTGGGGAAAAATACAAAAAGAGCATCCGATAAGTCTTAAAAACAGCTTCCGCCAGATTTTGGCGGCCGCCACTTATCGGCCCGGCGATACTAAGCCGGAGCAACCGGTTTTATTATTAAATGGATTAGGCGACCGCCTGGTATCACCGGCCTGCTCGGAAACGATACAGAAAAAATGGAACCTGGAACTTCGCCGCCATCTCTGGGCAGGCCACGACCTAACCTTGGATGACGGCCCGTGGGTAGTGTTGCAACTGAAAGATTGGCTGAGCAATCAATAAAACAAGATTCGGCGTAGGGCGCGCCGTGCGCGCCTTTGGGGGCACGAAGGCGCGCACGGCACGCCCTACGCAAACAATCTATCCCTAACTTTCCACACCTCCGCAAAATCCAGCTTTTTCCCTGAAAAAACCAACTGCTTGCTTTGTGCATCCTGCCGTTGTTTAAGATACTCGCTGACATTCATCCAGCGGATAACATCCTCGCCGCGCATTTCGTCATGCTGGCGAATCACTAAATAAACATCCACCGGCTGGTTTTGCCAATATTGCAAATGCCGGTCGTTTGTTACGTCAAAAATTTCCTTGCCGTCGCGTTTACGGCTACGCAAATAGGAATTGCCGCTTTTAAGCTGCACATAAATCTTCCTGCCGCTGGCTTCGCCGGTTTCCGGGCCTTTAAATTCCACTTCACTATCGATGCCGTAATCAAACATCGCCGTGTAGCAAATAAGGACTATTGGCTCTATTTACTCAATGTTTCAGCAATATCTAATCGAAGAAGCAGATTTTGAATAGTCAAAACCAAAACAAAACAGGGTTGAACCTCACCATGTAGAATAGAGGCCATATCCGCTGCAAAAAGAATTTCCCCAGAAGACGCTTGTTCTACAAGCTCTTCAATAAGCACCAAAATTTCTGGACTAGACGCCAATAAATCTCGCAAATGTCGCAAGGAGTTTTCCAGCCCCACATAGGCCGAGGTTAGTGCTTCTTGCTCCAAAAGAGGTCGGTCTTTAGCCCCATAACCAAACTGCTTTATTCCTGAAATTTCAACGAGAGGATCAATTACTGCTGTAAACGCTCGTGCTCGTATATCATCCAGTACGGCTATCCCTTCCTGTTCCAACCATACTTGAGCCAAACCCTTCTGTGGAAAAAGCGTATCCACACCACCGATGGTCAGGTGATCTATCGCAATTCCGTTTATCAGTGGAACCAGAGTTAAATTGCGTCCGAAACCAATAGCCGCTCGTATACTGTCTTTATTTTCATCCACGATGAACGGCCAGTCGGCAACATCCTCAATGATTATGGTAATAAGTATCTCTATCGGAGGCCATGGAGCAACTTCATTTTCTTTGAATCGAGCATACAGATTTATTGACAAAGAAATAGCAACCAAAGCTTGCTTGATTTCGGTAATCGGCGCTCAGTTGCACCACGAGCTACATGAGCAGCGAGCCGGAACGCAGTTTTCCGTTGCGCTTTTGGTTTATGCCAAGTTTGAATTGGATTTACATTACGCACACCAGATTCCCCTGCCATAAAACGAAGTCCCTCAACAATCTGTCGAAGTCTTTGCAATTCTTTAGGTGCCACTTCATCCAACAACTCCCATGGTTCGTTCTCAGTAGCAGCATCGATATGCTTAAGAATCCCACCAGTCCAGGCAATATAACAGTTGGCATCTTCCGGCAACTTGTTAAAGCGCTTGATAAGGTTTACCGAACAGTCGAACAATACATTTTGAAGATCAGTGACAGCAATGTTTTTCTCGGCACTTCCCTTCCCAGTGGATGCTTGAGGTGAAAATCGTGGTGGTGTCAGCGTTTCCGCTTGGTTATTGTTAGAATTTAAGCGTTCGCAGTTAGCCTCACTGACCTTCCCCTTGCGAAACCATTCGTCTAAAACATTTTCCAAAGTTGCAACCAGACCACGAAGAATAATTGCTGCCCGACTCAAATAATCCGTATAGCTGGGTGCAGCAACTCGATCAGCGACTGCGATTCGCCATCGTTTGTTCCAATCGGGTAATGCTGATGGAGGCAGATTCTTGCGTGGAATACGCTTGGTTGCCAATTGAAAATCCCCGTAGCCAGCAATTTCCCCATCCTGACTTACCGCGTTTGATATTGCTAATTCAGCTTGTGGAGCAATGGCAAGCAGAAGTTCACACAAGTGAACTACCTCACTATGCGTATCTGGCTGACAAGAGGCCGCGACGCAATGTAAGTCAGCGCATACTGCCAAACCTTCTTCCTCATGCCGCAACTCAGGACGGGAAACCCACGGCACTTCGTCATAGATACGATCCAGCAAGGTTTGTTGTCCAGCGGCGTCAACCCAAATCTTTGCAATACCTGGGTCAATTAAACCCACTGTACCAAGCAAATTCGCAACATCCTCTATGCTATCGGCCTTCAAATCTGGCTGGATAGAACTTAGTTGATCAAGTAAATTACTGGGAATCTCGGTACCTATAATGGCACTGAGCAACTCATTCAATACTCTGAGGCAAGTCTTTTGCGAAAACAACTTGCTTGTTGTGTCCGAAGATAAGCGTGAAATCAATTGGTTGCGCGGATTATTATGCGCAGAGATTTCTATTGCCGAACAAAATGATCGGGAAGCTGCTTGCAAATGAGCAAGTTGTGGAATATCAAGAGGTTCAATACCCGGCAGGCCAAACAATGCAACACAAGTAAGTTGTGTTCTAGGTAGCGCCTGCACATCGGGACGCTTGAGCCATGCGCTAACACTAGCGACAATGTGAGCTTGCCCTAATCCCCGTAATGCACTAACTGCTATCACAGGATCAGGTTCTTGATTCAATCGGACGATAATTTCATCAACAAGTCTCTCCTGCCATTCTGCGTTGAGTTCACAAGTACGAACAATGAAAGTCTCTATATCTTCCGCAGGCAGACAATGCAAAGTCGTAGCGATTGTTCGCTCAGCGGTAGGTGGCGGAAATTCGTGACATAGATGAAATAATTCCTTAGCGCGAAGTTGATGTAGCGCACCGATACGCCCTGAACCGATGTCCCGAATCAGGTGTTCATCAAACAGACGCCGCAGAGCAAGGGAAATCTCTGCTTCTGAAAGTTTAAGTGCCATTGGTAACCGTTCCACATCAACAGTGGCACCAGCAGCACCTGCCGCTGCCGCCACTCTAAGAACAGCTAGTTCGCCGTCTCGTCCAATATCACGAACCCGATTAGCAACCTGAGCGCGTAACACATCGGTTAGACGGGTTCCTTCGGACAGAAAGTACGTATATTCCAACAGAAGCCCTTTGCTCTCTTGCCAAGGTTCGCGCCACCCTGCTGATTGAGTCTGAGAGCGCCTCCGAAGTTCTTTCCACAAACGTTCAGCCAGTTCATCATCACCTACCTCACGGATTTCAATGGCACGTGCCCGTTCAGTCAAGGGAAATAAGTCCTCTTCCCGAGCCGAACCCAATAGAATTATTCCCGGTAGCGAAGCCGCTTCTCGAGCCAACGCGTCCCATCCCTCGGTAAGGCCACGACCAATATCGTCAAACGCGAATCCAACGGGAGTTTGGATTGAAGCTCGATATGTTTTAACAAAACTAACAAGAGAAGAAACCTGATCGACTGAAAGGCTGCGAATACGGAACCATTTCTCAACATGGCTTGCTGCTCTAGCCACTTCCCACATGAGTGCAGATTTTCCTGATCCAGATGGCCCGACAATTAAGACGTTACGTCGCGCATCAAGCGCGTTCAATGTACGTTGCCGAGCGGCAGGGCGCTCAACAACCAAACCTGCGGCGAGATGTCCAGGTTGGACGTCCATACCAAGATAAAAGTGTGGATCGTCAATGGGAGTTAAAAAATCAATTTCTTCGCATATCCTCTCCGGCGGAACAATAGGACGCGCATAGGGTTTAATATCTTCATTCGTAAATGATTGGTTATCTTCATCAGCCCTGCTACGGCAAGCTGCCAACAAATTTAAAAACGCTCCCTCAGCCTCATGCCGAAAATCCACATACTTAAAACGCCGCAATGCATCAGGCAACTTGCAATCATCCAGCAGCAACGGAATAAACCGCCGCCCTTTATTCGACGGGTCGCGAAACAACACCGTGCTGCGCTCCATCTTCACCCAATCCGAACCCAACGCATGTTCCGACAAACACAGAACCAGCACCCGCGCCGCTTCAAGCCCATGCTCGACAGCCAGATAAATATCGTCACCCGGCTTAATCGCCCATTCATCAAACCAGACCCGTAAACCCTCCGCCCGCAAGCGTTCCGCCAAGCTTCGCACCCGTTGCTTGTCGTTAACATTGTGGCTCAAGAAAATATCGAAAGAAAAAGCTGTGTTCATGTGCATCCTGTCCAGACTCTTTGTGGGCTTTATTGATAAAAAACGCATTGTCGTTGTGGCGGACATGATACTTTCGCCGCTAGGCTTTGTCCTAACTTTTATCCTGCGCTACACTGGGGCTTGCGTTATTCTGGCGCGCACGGCGCGCCTACGGTTGTTATGTCGGATTATCATGACTGGCGTGGGTGCGTAGGGCGTGCCATGCGCGCCTTTTCGTGGTGTGAATAATCAATACTCTTTTGCTATTTGGGCGCGCGCGGCACGCCCTACGAGGTTGTTATGTCTAATTATCGACGGGTTTATGTGCCGGGCGGGTTATATTTTTTCACGGTGAAAACCTTCCGCAATCAACGCTTCCTGATCGATGACGATGTCCGGGGGGCGTTGCGCGAAGGAATTGAATTTACCCGGCAAAGCAAACCTTTCGATATTGTTGCCTGGGTGCTGTTGCCCAATCATTTACATTGCATTTGGCGCTTACCGCCAGGCGATGCGGATTTTTCCGCTCGCTGGAGCATGATTAAACGCACCGTGACGCAACGTTGCAGTGCACGTTTAAATCGCCCGGAATGGCAGAGTGCGCGGCGACTTAAGCGGCAACAAGGCACGCTCTGGCAACATCGCTACTGGGATCATTTGATCCGCGATGAAGACGACTTCAACCGGCACATGAATTATGTTCACTGGAACCCGGTTAAACATGGGTTTGCGGCCAAGGTCGCGGATTGGCCGTATTCGAGTTTCCACCGGCTGGTGCGTAGCGGGTGGTATGTTGAAAGTTGGGGAGCAAAAATTGTTTTCGATGACAACTGCGAATTCGGCGAATAAGACTCACGATCTACTTGAGAAAAGGCGCGCACGGCGCGCCCTACTTGAACTTGCTCATTGGCTCATCTTTCTACAGCAAGCTTTCACCCGTCGTTTGAGCTATCGTAAAGCTAAAACACCCGGTAGGGCGCGCCGTGCGCTCCTTTTCAATCTAACCCAATCATTGGCGCGCATGGCACGCCCTTAAGTCTCCCCACTGTCACGAAATCTTAAACAAACGTTCATGTCTTTGTCACAGAAGAGTTTTATTCTCCATCCTGAAGGTTAATGCTTTTCATCCTGTAAATGATCGTCAACGACTTTTGCAGTGTTTCCTTAGGAGGATAAAGATATGAAACTGCTCTATTCCATTCATAAATACGACGTTTTCATGTTCACCTGGCTGATCAATGCCAGAATGCACTCCACCTTAACCAAGTTTAGCCGTTATATCTCAAAAACCGGCGACGGCCAGCTGTATGTAGTCATCATCGGCTTGCTCTATTGGCATGAAGGCATTGAAAGCCGGTTCCTGCAAGCTGTCCTATTGGCTTTTTTAATCGAAAGGCCGATTTATTTCGTATTGAAAAACGGCCTGAAGCGCAACCGCCCGCAAGCCGCTTTACAAAACTTCCGCAGCACTATTACACCCTCGGATAAATTCAGTTTTCCATCCGGCCATACTTCCGCCGCTTTCATGATGGCGACTTTACTTGGATATTATTTACCCCCGTTAATGATCCTTCTTTATTGTTGGGCGACATTGGTCGGCTTCTCCCGTGTGGTATTGGGCGTGCATTTCCCGACCGATATCTTAGTAGGCGTCATTTTGGGCATCAGCACTGCACTCTTTAGTTTGGGACAAATCGTTATATGAGAATTTTTTACGGTGTACAAGGGACCGGTAACGGCCATATCACTCGCGCACGGGTTATGGCGAAAGAACTTTATGCCGCCGGAATTGACGTCACTTTTCAATTTACCGGACGCCCCGCGGATAAGTATTTCGACATGGATGTTTTTAACGGCTATCAATCACGCACCGGCCTGACTTTTCACACCGAGAAAGGCCAGGTCAATTATTTTAAAACGGCTCTTGATGCAAAACCCATCACTTTCATAAAAGATATAAAGTCCCTGGATTTGAGCGGCTATGACCTGGTGATCAGCGATTTTGAACCGGTCACCGCATGGGCGGCCAAAAAACGGAAAATACCTGTCCTAGGCATCGGTCATCAATATGCGTTTAATCATAAAATCCCCAGAGAGGGATCAGACCCTATCGCCGACCTGGTCATGAAGAGCTTTGCCCCCGCCGATGTGGGCGTCGGTCTGCATTGGCATCATTTCGGCCAACCCATTTTGCCGCCCATCATCGACACGCTCGAAACCCCCAAAAGCATCATCAAAAACAAGATTATTGTCTACCTGCCTTTCGAAGATCCCAATGAAGTCATCCGGCTTTTATCGCCTTTCGAGAATTTCGATTTTCATGTGTATTCGCCGGAAGTGGTTCCATCAAAATTCAGCCACATCACCTGCAACCCGTTGTCGCGCGACGGTTTCCAAAAAGATTTATACGATTGCGCCGGGATTATCAGCAATGCCGGGTTTGAGCTGGCCAGTGAGTCGTTGCAACTGGGCAAGAAAATTCTGGCTAAGCCGCTGCATGCGCAAATGGAACAGATTTCCAATGCCGCGGCATTGCATCAATTAGATTACGGCCATGTCATGCACGATCTGGACAGTTCAGTTATTGAACACTGGCTGCATGACGACCGCGCCGTTCATATCACCTATCCCAATATCGCCAAAGTGCTGGTGCAATGGATACAAGACGGTATGCCTGAAATGGATACCGATTTTGTTGAAGCGGTCTGGAGCACTGTGGAAGTTTTGCAGATTAAGCAGTAGCTTGTTAACGCGCTGCCCATTGAAACCGCGAAAAAACGCTTCCAAGGAACGGTCCCGCTTGTTCAAAACATTGCCACTTAGACCTTCCAGGTTTTGAAAACCTGGAAGGTCTCCGATTAGCTTGTCTCGTGCCTTTCGCGTGTCGCCTACTTTTGGTTTTCGTGCACAGTGCGTAACATCAGTTTATTATCAGGTTACAACAAATGGTCGACTGTAGCGGCTTCAATTAGCGGAATTCATTATCCGAGCCCCGAACCACCAATACTTGGGCAAAGCCCCCGCCGAGGGTGCGAAAATTGGTCGTTTGCCCTTGGTATAAACGGGCACTCGTCAATTGCGTCCGGCCTTTATAAACATAATGGCGCAGATCAAGTTTAAAATCGACGATTTTATTTTCCACCTCCAGTTGCCGCTCACTAGGTTGCACTAGCGTTTGCGCAACATAATCATTCTGCAAAATATCGGCAAAAACCCGCTTGGTCAATTTATCACCGCGGTAGGCTGCTTTACTGCCATAACCCTTAGCTGGCTTGAAAAACAAGTGCTTTCTGGCAGCCCACAATATGTCAGCCTGATCAGGATTTACCGTGACGGTATGAGCGATGCCGGTAAGCAGCACAGCCCTGGTTTTCTCGTCAACGCCCATATCCAGCAATGCCGCTTCGTCAGTCAGTAACGCCAGGTTTCTTTTATCTGCGTAAAGTGCATGAGCCTGTGGATGGGGAGTAACGACGACGGCTTTTGCCAGGTAGGCTTCGAGTAAAGGCCGATGCGCCGCCGCTTCCAAGCCGAAATCCGTCAGCCGATTGTAGACCAGGTCGATGCGCTGGTTTTCGTACCACAGCACGTGGTTACGAAATACCAGCTCGGACGGATCGCAAATAACGGTGCGGATGTTATGTCGTTCAAACAGATTCCTGAACAATATAAACTCCGGCAGCATATATTGGGTTTCCGGATTTTCATCGACTATAGCGATCGAATATAAAGGATGTCGACAACGCTCGGCATGCCATTCTTCAAGAAACATCTCGATAAATGCTTGTTCCGGATCAGGACTGCCTGTTGCATACGCGAGTTGTGCCAATACTTCTTCCGCCGCCAAGTCACCGCAGAGTTTTTGTGTACGCGTAGCGATGGCATTGAGTAAAGCGCCGCCGGCATTGGTGTTGATTTCAATTAATTGCGGACCTTCGGCACTCAAATGAAAGTCATATCCGAAAAAAACGCCGTGCGCCTTGGGTATGAATTTAGCGGAAGCCGGAGCGTATACAAGAACGCGCTCCCGGTAAGCCGGCAAAGCGACAACATTTTCTACTGCAGCAATAATCTCGCGCTGTTTTTTTATACAGGTATCGGTAACAAAAACCGCGGATTCGGCAAACATGTATGGACGTTCTTCAACAATCATCCGGTACAGATTAGTGTCGTCTTGCTGATGCGATAATTCCGCCTGCATTGCATCGCGGTTGAGCGATGCCCAGCGGCATTGGCTGTTGAGTTGTTCGGCACTTTGTTCGCAATGATGCCCGGCGGCCGTTTGTAATTGGCATGAATTGGATAGGAGCGTCATTTAAACTTTATTTGTTGCCGGCAATGGTATTCACCAAACTCGTACGGGACATCTGTAATCATTTAGTACAGTCGATTGATAATGAACGGGCGCTAATCATAGAACAAACTGCAACTTATACCCATCAATAATTTTTGCCGGTCAAATTTGATGTTTTTCGACTATAAGTGATATGACTCATTAATTTATTAAACTGTGTTATATAACATAATTAACAAGACCAATTTCAACTAAGCTCAATTAAAGTAAATTAAAATCAATACGTTAAATATTGGCATCATTCATGCTTTAAGTTTGTTTTTGTTACTTAACCGCATAGAAGAGGTGAAAAATGAGTCAGCAATCAGCACCCACAGAAATTAAAAAAACCGATAACGGCTCTCTGTTACTGGGAACCGGTCTAGTTGTTGCTTCGATGATTTTAGTGCCTGCTTTGGCCGTCAGGCTTGGCTTGGGAGCCAGCCTGACCGGAGCATTAAGAATTGCCTTGATGAAAGCCTCAAGCCGGGCGGTTAGCGGTACACCTGATATATCCAAAGCAGCTTAACCATCATAGCGGCTATTTTTACGAAGACATTGTGTCAATGTATTAATGACAGCTAAATTTTCGTAGAATAGCCTCAAGTTTCTCCCCATCCAATTGAATGGACTGTCTGAACTTATACATCGTCAGTTAACGGCCAAAATAAAACCTTTACTGTTGGAGGAAAATTCATACTTTGTTGAAATCGCCAGCAGACTAAATAACGTAATCAAGCATAATGAATGATACTAAAGAAGTGTGCGATCTTTGTGGGTTAGTTATCGAAACACCGGGTTTTACATTGAAAACTAAAGAAGGCGATAAAGCGTTTTGCTGCGAAGGATGCAAAGGTATTTATCAATTGTTAAATGAAGATCAGATTTTGCCTGAACCTAATCAGGATTAACTATTCGCCGATTATTTAAATTATTAAGGAAAAATCGATATGAAGCTCGCAGCTAAAGAAGTCGTTAAAGGGTCAATTGTTTCATCTACAGTACATACGGGGAATAAACTGATGAGTAATGTTGCTAAACATCCGGTTCTGGTTTTTGGTTTGGGCGTGGTAGCCGGCTATCTGGTCTATAAATACAGGAAAGAAATAATTTCCAGCACAACTAAAGCCGTAGATGCCGGCAAAGATTTTGTGTTGCAACAAAAAGAAAACCTGGAAGACATAGTCGCAGAAAGCAAGGAATAACAAAGGATTTCATTTAAAGCAGGTTCATTCTTACCGAATGCGTGACTTCATTAACGGGTGCTTTTCCTGTCTGAATAAATACGGGGCACCCGTTTTGTTTTTCCAGAGGCTTACTTAAAGTTATGTCTATCCAAAAAGAATTTGTGCTGCGTTATCGTGTGGACGGGCATGTAAGATTTCAAATACCTGCCCAAATTTGCGATGTTGATGTGGCCAGAGCGGTAACGGACGGGCTTTCCGGAATAGATGGCGTATACCGCGTTAAGCTCTATCGCAGCCAGCGAAAATTATCTATTCGTTTCGACGAAGCCGTTTGCGATTTCAAATCGTTGGCCAGGCAATTGTTTAATTTGCTTGCCGAGCTGGAAAAACAAGGCGGCTTAAATCCAAAACCGGTTGCAAAACCGGTATCGTGGAAAGATAAAGCCAAATCCGGATTAAACAATTTTAAAGCCACGCGCTGGGCCAAGGAAAAATTCGGCGATGCGAAAGAGACCGTACAAGCGGCCAAAATCATCACTAAATTGGGCATGAAAAAGCCCACGGCGTTCATAAAAGACCCGGAAAAAGCCGTTATTGATTTTTTAAACGATATTCTGGTGATCTTTCTTATCCGGCTGCACTGGAACAATATTACCCAGCACTGGTTAGTCAGACCTCTTAAGCATCGTTATGAATGGATGGCTCTATTCTATATGTTCTTTTTGCTGGTTCGCTCACGTAGACAAAAATAGACTCTTCATGAGTCGGTGCATTTCATAGATAAACTCATACAGCTACTTGAGGCTGATGCCAGGAAACCGTTTATTACAAATACGGTTTCCTGATCGAACCGCTACCGGCTGTCGCATTCCTCCGGCATATTTTAAGAACTGTCGTTATATGAATACACAATCTCCCATCCCAAAAAATTTCCAGCTGGTTCATCAATTAAATCGGCGTATCAGGATTGTTTCGCCTATCCTGAAGAACGATCAAGAGCGCTGCTATATCTTCGAAATCCTGCTAAAGAAACGGCCGGAAATTAAAAGGATACGCTCAGTTTACGCGTTGGGTTCTGTCGTTATTCAGTTCGATCACATCCGTTTGCCGAAAAAGAATTTGCTTATCCTGCTGGATGCGGTGCTGGCTAATATTGCCCGGAGACAAGCCGAACAGCAAGAACAACAAAAGAAGGTCTTTGACGGTTCGGTACAGGAAGTAGATCTCGCTGTTGAGGGCATGACCTGCGCATCCTGCGCTTTGCTGATAGAAATGGTGCTAAAGCGCGATCCGCGAATCAAACAGGCCAGCGTCAACTTCGGCACCTCAACCCTGACGGTTCATGGTCAGTTAGCCAAGGATGACGTGAGCGCCAAGGTTGCGACTCTAGGCTATCAAACCTACGCGATGGATACCTTATCCCAACGTAAAAAATTGATCGAAAAAGAGCAGCAAAGGATTGTTGTCGCTAAACGCCGATTTGTTTGGTCTGCAATTTTGAGTTTTCCTGTTGTCGTTGTCGGCATGAGCATGCCGACATCGCGCTGGTTGCACTGGCTACAGTTTGCGCTGACCACGCCGGTGGTGTTCTGGCCGGGCTGGACTTTTTTTGCCAAAGCCTGGCGTTTGGCAAAACAACGAACGGCGAATATGGACTCATTGATTGCATTGGGCGTAGGTTCGGCTTATGGCTATAGCCTGCCTGCATTATTCAGGCGTAGAGGCCATCTCTACTTTGAAGCAGGCGCGGCCATTATTACCTTTGTGTTGTTGGGCCGCTTTTTAGAAGAACGGGCAAAAGGCCAAGCCGGGGAAGCGATACGTAAACTGGTCGATTTGCAACCGCAAACCGCAACACTGATCCGTGACGGCCAGGAAATCATCATTGCGGTTGACGATTGCGCGATAGACGATGTGCTGCTGGTGCGTCCCGGCGAGAAAATCCCGACCGACGGTATCGTCATACAAGGCGTATCGACGGTCGATGAAGCCATGGTGACCGGAGAAAGCTTGCCGATCGTCAAAGACGTCGGCCATCAGGTGATTGGCGGCTGCGTCAACGGCAACGGCGCGTTGCGTATCCGCGTAACAGCGGTGGGCATGGATACCGTATTGGCGGGCATCGTGCATATGGTCGATCAGGCGCAGGCAACCAAGCTGCCTATTCAAAAACAGGTCGATAAAATTTCCGCCGTGTTCGTACCTTCCGTGATGGTGTTGTCGGGCTTGACCATGGCCGGGTGGCTCTTAGCGGGCGCGCCGTTCGGCTTTGCTTTCGGCAACGCAATCACCGTATTGCTGATCGCCTGCCCTTGTGCACTGGGCTTGGCAACTCCCGCTGCCATTATGGTGGGGGCTGGCCAAGCCGCGAGCGAAGGCATTTATATCCGCAACGGAGAAAGTCTGGAAACCGCGGCAAAGCTTAATGTCGTCGTTTTCGACAAAACCGGCACGATTACCGAAGGCAAGCCTAAAGTCACCGACTTGCTTAAATTGTCGCGAATCAGCGCGGAAAAAATAATCCGCCTGGCCGCCTCGGCGGAACATAACTCGGAACATTTCCTGGCCAAGGCTATCGTCGCCTACGCCAGGGAACAAGCTATTGAATTACAGGAATGCGCGCATTTTTATAGTGAAACCGGCCGGGGCATCAAAGCCGGCGTAGACGGCAAGGAACTATTGCTGGGCAACAAGGACTGGCTGTTGGAACAAAACATCGAGGTTGACGGCTTATTGACGGCGGCCGGCGATTTTTCCGAACAGGGCAAAACACCGGTATTCATGGCAATCGACGGCAAGGCGGCGGCGGTATTCGGTATTGCCGACAAGCCAAGACCGCAAGCGATACAAGCCATCCAACACCTGAAAAAACTGGGCATCCATACGCTGATGGTCACTGGCGATACCGAAAAAACCGCTCACTATATCGCCGCCAAAGTCGGAATTGAAACGGTCATTGCCAATGCCAAACCGGAACAAAAACTGGCGATCATTCACCAGTTCCAGCAGCAAGGTAAAAACGTCGGCATGATCGGCGACGGCATTAACGATGCGCCGGCTCTGGCGGCTGCCGATGTCGGATTCGCTATCGGTACCGGTACCGACATTGCGATTGAATCGGCCGATATGACGCTGGTTCACGGCGACATCACTAAAGTGACCGAGGCTATACAGTTAAGCACCGATACCATCAGGATTATCAAGCAAAACCTGTTCTGGGCGTTTGGCTATAACGTTGTCGCGATTCCGGTTGCGGCGATGGGGAACCTGAACCCGATGATAGCCTCGGCCGCGATGGCCTTAAGCTCGGTTTCGGTTATTGTTAACTCATTAAGATTAAATAAAAAATAGGATCGCAATGGATCATTCAATGATGGATCATGGCATGCAGCATGTGGTTGCTGCTGCCGGTGGATTCGACTACGGACTGGCCTTTATGGCCGGCGTATTGGGTAGCGGACACTGCGTCGGAATGTGCGGCGCGCTGGTTTCAGGATGCTTTATGAAGTCAGGCATGAAGCCCGGTGCTTCAAGAAACTATTTTCCGTATTTGGTTTATCAGATTGCCAGAATACTCGTTTACACCCTGGTTGGATTTGCCGCCGCTGCGCTTGGCGTCGTTCTGGTTTCCAGCGGCATGCTGGGTAAAGTTCAAAGCCTGTTGCAAATGTTTGTCGGCTCCGTGGTCATTTTTCTTGCCTTGGGCATACTAGGCTGGATTCCTTTCCAAGGCTCGGTAAAACTGCTGCCGATGACCGTATTGCGCCGAGGTTTTGCTGAGTCGAGAAGCCAAGGCCCTATCCTTGGCGCAACGATTGCCGGATTATTGAACGGCTTGATGCCCTGCCCGTTAACCTTTGCGATGGCGGTTAAAGCGACCTCGGCAACGACTATCATGGAAGGCGGCCTGTTAATGCTGACCTTTGGCGCAGGCACACTGCCAACTATGCTATTCGTCAGCGTGGCGTTCGGCAAAATGAGCGCCCACTTTAGAGGATTAATGTTGAAGTCAGCGGCGCTGATTATGATCGCGATGGGCTGCAACACGATTTACATGGGCCTATCGTTTTATGTGGCGGAAAACTTTCAGCAGCATAACTTCATCCACGACATTAAAAACGAAATCGACGTGGTTATCCTATTTCTGCAACAAATGCTTGAATACTATAGCGGCATGATAAAAAGTATTCAGGGCGATTAGCTAGGGGCGCATCGCGCCCCATTTACAAATACAAAAAATCAGGTTGATTTTAAAACATTCCAACCGGCAACCCATTTCGATAATCAAAATATCTGATATTGCTGCGCCCCATTCCGACTGAGCATGACAACCCCGGTTAACGCTTTGAATGCAAAGCATCGTGATTTTGCTCAGTGACAGAGGGCTCAAACGAACTGACAGGATTGAGTTTTATGAATGGGACAAGGTTTTTCATTATGTTTTTCAACAATCGCGGAAACTGCTCTCGTTCATATCGAAAAATCTTGTTTTGCATAATTGCATAAAAATAGTAAGCAGGCACGGCGATAATCAGACCCCACATGGTGGTTATTAACGATTTGTCGATGGCTGACACCAGCGCTGACATATCTCTTTTACCAACAATGGCAAATTGCTCGAATGTTCCCATAATGCCGACTGTTGTCCCCAGTACACCCAGCAATGGTGCGATAACATAAGCCGTGGATAGAGAAGACAGCGATTGATAAAGTCTATCCATAACATCATCAATGGGCGTGGGATTGACATCGGGATGAATCGACTCACCACGCTCGCCCGCTTCAATGTAAGACAAAATGACTTTTGCCAGCGGTGAAGAATGCAACATCAGACGTTCACGGAACGAATCGAACGCCTGCTGATTGCTTATGCCTTTGGCTTCTTCTATCAGATCCTGCGGCATTACACGAGAAATTCGTAAGTCCAAGAATCTTTGTAAGATAATACCTAAGGTATAAATTGATAGAGGAAGTAGCGCCAACATGGTGATTCCACCCTGAAGGACATACTCGTCAAAATAGTTTTCGCTCATTTCCATAGTTGTTATTTTTAAACGCAAACAAAAGATTAGGACTTACGCAAAATTAGACTTTAAGTGTCGTCAATTCAACCCAAAGTTGG
>NZ_DAIUEH010000046.1:0-47354 GCF_036845245.1 Methylobacter sp. | reverse complement strand
ATAATTCCTAGTTATCACTCCATAAGCACTTTTCTCCTCGGATGCCCCTTACAAATCACCTCCTTCAAACTGTTATCACTCACCTGCGTATAAATCTCGGTAGTAGAAATATTGTTATGCCCAAGCAATTTCTGCACATGTCGGATGTCTACTCCGGCCTCCAGCAGATGAGTAGCTGTACTGTGTCTTAGCATATGCGGGGTGATATGACGCTCCATGCTGGCTTGTTTGGCGCTACGGGCAATGAGTTTACGCAAAAACTGCGGGGATGCCAGATTGCCGTGAGTGGTGATAAGCAAGTGTTTGTCTGTGGGGTTATAACGTGGTCGCAAATGGATGTAAGCTTCAATCAAGCGGGTTAGTTCGGGGTCGTTGATAAATACCCGCCGCTCGCGGTTGCCTTTGCCTGTGATTTTGATAATGGAATCCTGCAAGTCTATATCGTTCAGGAGAATTTGCGTTAGTTCGCCGATGCGCATGCCGGTGTAAAACAATAATTCGACGGTTAGCAAGCATGTGATGTGATTAAATTGTTTGCGACTTAAGTTATCGGTAATACTCTCCACTTCGCCGGGCGTTTTGATTCCCAGCTCGGCCAATGGGGCGATTAGCAAAGATCGCAATTCGTGGGCCGCTAGGCTGCGCGGTAATCGCTTGGGTAATTTGATCGGCGCTTTGAATTTGTGAAAAGGATTGTTCTCCATCAGCTCTTCGCTTTCCAGCCAATGAAACATGGCTTTCAAGCAGGCCATGCGTCGCTTGATGCTGGTTTCTTTAAGGTTCTTTTTGTCGAACAAGTAGGTTAAATAATTGCGCAGTAAATGGCGGTCGCATTCGCTTATGGTGGTTGTTTGTGAGCAAAATGCGGAAAACTCGTCTAGGTCGATGCGATAGGCGCGCAGAGTATGGTCGGAAAGGTTTTTACCGACGCGGCAGTGGGTAAGGAATTCTTCACAGGCACTAGTTATTTTCATTGTTGTTGCTCTTTTTATTAGGGGCATAAAAAACCACACTATGTGAGGTTCTCTGATGGAGTGAATATGAGGTGCTCAAGTATTATTGCTTGAGCGTATAGGACCAACTGAGGGTAATCCTGGGATATTCTTTAGATTAGTATTTTCTCCAAAATGTTGTAATTATAAACTTACGATTTCTTTATTGGTTCGTAATTTAAGGAAAAAGCCTGGTTCAAGTTTTGTTTTATGTCCTTTTTCTTTTTGAAATATATCGGCTTTTTTAATTTGATTCGACTTGCACATGGCAATTTGGCTGCATTTAGAAAACGAGCAATTGAATAAAATTCAGCCGGCCTGATTCTTCGATGAGCGGCATATCCACGACCGCAAAATTTGCAATAAAGGCCAATAAAGTATAAGTTCGATGAAGATATTGAAAAATTCCTGCACTGACTTAGCATGATGTAAAAAACGACAAATGGAAATGGTGGGGACCACTATGAAAGGTAAGTTTTTTAGCTCAAATACAGATCAGCAACATTGGTTGATAATCCGCCAGTTCATTCTGATATGGATGCTGTTGACTCTGGTCTTGGCCATCGCCTTTTGGAGCGTTTATAAAAATCAGGAAGAAGCAATACTGTCCTTCATAGGCGATGAAGAACGGCAGGGTATAAAGATGGCCAGTCAGTCCACCGTCGAAGAATTGCGCATATTGCACAGCGATTTGTTTTATCTAAGAGGTCAGCCGCTGCTGCATGACTGGCTTGAAAGAGAATCCCCCCAAGATCTGGCGCGCTTGAGCGACGATTTGCTTGCCTTCGTCAAATACCGGGAGCTTTATGATCAGGTCCGGTTTTTGGACGAAACAGGGCGGGAAAGGGTTCGTATTAAGTGGAACCAGGGGCAGCCTCTGATTGTACCGGCGAAAGAATTGCGAGATAGGTCCGATCTCTATTTTGTGCAGCAAACGTTGGCCCTGAACAGGGATGAGATCTATATATCCCCGTTCGATCTCAGTATCGAGAACAATGCGATCGAACAGCCGATAAAGCCGGTGATCCGGTTCGGTACGCCGGTGTTCGATCAACAGGGTCAAAAACGCGGCATGATCCTGCTTAACTATCGAGGGCAACGCCTGATTGATCGGCTTCAGGAAATTTCCAATCAAAGCGTCGGCAGCTTATGGTTGCTCAATTCTAAAGGCTATTGGCTGAGCGGCGCCCGCCCTGAAGACGAATGGGGCTTCCTGTATCCGGACCGCAAAAACAGGCTCTTTGCCAATGATTATGGCGAGGCCTGGTCTTCAATCATCGAATACCCCGAACGCTTGCAATTCATGACTAACGGCGATTTATTTACTTACAGCGCGATCTTGCCGAAAGCGGTGCTTGGAGATGTTCCGGAAGGCGTCATTAGCGGTGATGAACGCTGGCTATTAGTCGCTCGTGTACCGGCAGGAACATTGTCAGCAAAAAATGTGATGCAAGTTCGTGTGCTGGCATTCATTGCATTAGCCCTGTTATTAGGCGTGGTCAGCTGGATTATCGCTAACTATCGTGTGCAACGGAAACAGGCCGAAGAAGAGCTGAGCATCAGCGAAGCCCGCTTCCGCGGACTCATCGAATCAGCGCCCGATGCTATTGTCATCGTCAACGAGGATGGAGACATCGTATTGGTCAATGCGCAGGCCGAGAGGTGGTTCGGCTATAGGTGCGAGGAGCTGGTTGGTCAGCCGATCGAGCTGTTGATGCCCGAGCGTTTTCGGGTACTCCACCGGGATTATCGGCAAACTTATATGAATAATCCGATAGTCCGTCCGATGGGCGTCGGCCTGGATCTGTACGGCCGATGTAAGGATGGCGGCGAGTTCCCTGTGGAGATTAACCTAAGCCCGTTGGAAACAATGCACGAAAAGCTCGTGACCAGTATCATCCGTGACATTTCAGCGCGTAAACAAGCGGAAGAGGAGCTTCGTATCAGTGAAGCCCGCTTTCGAGGTTTACTCGAATCGGCGCCCGATGCGATCATTATCGTTAAAGAAGATGGATGCATCGCGTTAGTCAATGCCCAAGTAGAGAAGTGGTTCGGCTATACGCGCGATGAAATGCTCGGTCAGCCGGTTGAAATGTTGGTGCCCGAGCGTTTTCGGGGAAATCACAAGGATTATCGCCAAGCTTATACGTCTAATCCGGTAGTCCGCCCGATGGGCGTCGGCCTGGATTTATACGGCCGACGCAAGAACGGCAGCGAATTGCCGGTAGAGATCAACTTAAGTCCGATGAAGATAGGACAGGAACTTTTCGTCATTAGTATTATTCGGGATAGTACGGCCCGCAAGGAATCCGAGCAGGCGCAGCGCGAGGCGCAAGCCAAGTATCAAGAGTTGGTCAACAATCTACGGGTTGGGATTTATCGGCACACGTCAACGTCGGAAGGATGCTTCCTGGAAGTCAATCCGGCCATAGTTACGATGTTTGAAGCGGAGTCCGCCGAGCAGCTAAAAAGCTACCCAATCGATAATTTGTGTCGGGATCTGCACTGCTGGCGGGATTTTATCAATAAAGTCGAGCAGCAGGGTTTTGCCGATAATGAAGAGATATCGTTGGTTACTCTGAAAGGGCGCGAGTTTTCCGCATCCGTTACCGCCGTTATGAAAAAAGATAGCGCCGGTAATGTTTATTATGACGGCATCATCGAAGATATCAGTGAACGCAAGGAAAACGAACGCCGGATCCAGCAACTGAATTCGGCATTGCGTGATAGGGCCACGGTTCTCGAATCGGTCAACCACGAACTCGAAGCTTTCAGTTATTCTGTTTCCCATGACTTGCGTGCGCCTTTACGAGCAGTAGACGGTTTTAGTCGTATCTTGCTTGATGAATACTCCGACCGGCTGGATGACACGGGCCGTGACCGCTTACAACGGGTTCGCGCCGCCGCTCAGCGCATGGCGACGTTGATTGATGACATGCTTAAATTGTCACGGATCACCCGCTCTGAACTAAAACGTGAAGATATCGATTTGAGTGCGCTGGCCCATGAGGTTATTGATGAACTGCGTAAAGAGGAACCGGATCGAATCGTACAGTGTACGATACAGCCCAACATGACGGTCTGGGGCGATGCCCGGTTATTGCGTATCGTGCTGGATAATCTGCTGGGCAATGCCTGGAAATTTACCGGCAAACGGCCTGATGCGCAGATTGAGCTAGGCCTACAAAGACAGGACGATGAGGCAGTTTATTTCGTGCGCGACAATGGCGCTGGCTTCGATATGGCGTACGCCGAAAAACTGTTCGGCGCTTTCCAGCGCTTGCATGAAACCAGCGAATTTCCCGGTACAGGCATTGGGTTGGCTACCGCACAGCGGATTATTCACAAACATGGCGGGCGCATTTGGGCCGAAAGCGAGGTCGAAAAGGGAGCGACCTTTTATTTTACTGTGGAAGTTCGGGAGGGTTTATGAATAATAAAGTTATTCTTCTGGTAGAAGATAACCCTGATGATGAGGCGCTTACTCTGCATGCTCTTGAGAAGAATAATATCAAGAACGGCTTAGTCGTTGCGCACAACGGCGTTGAGGCGCTCGATTACCTGTTTGGCACGGGAATTTATCAGGGACGTGATGCCCACGATTTGCCGTTAGTGGTATTACTGGATCTGAAACTGCCCAAGATCGACGGTCTCGAAGTATTGCGTCGCATCCGGGACGATGAGCGTACCCAATTGCTGCCGGTTGTCCTGCTGACCTCATCCAATGAAGAGGAGGACCGGCTAAAAGGCTATATGCTCGGCGCCAACAGTTATGTCCGTAAGCCGGTCGACTTCGACGAATTCGTTCGGGCCGCCGGACAGCTCGGGCTTTACTGGATACTGCTCAATCAACCGCCACCCCATTCCTCGGATTTTAAAAAATAGGTGATGTTATGCTGAAGAGGAGCGATACAGAACAGCCATTAAATATACTGATTGTAGAAGACTCTGAAGACGATACGTTATTGTTAGTGGATCAATTGGAGATAGAAGGAGGAAGATCTGTCGATTGGCAGAGAGTGGAGACGGAAAAGGCCTTAATCGAAGCACTGAAACAGCATTGGGATATTGTGCTGTCGGATTATACGATGCCGCACTTAAGTGGTATGCGGGCTCTTGAAGTAGTCAGGCAACACGATCTTGATCTTCCTTTTATTTTTGTGTCGGGTACGATTGGAGAAATAACAGCCGTGAAAGCGATGAAATCCGGCGCCCAGGATTACGTTATGAAAGGAAATCTGTCGCGTCTAATGCCCGCCGTAGAGCGCGAACTTGAAGAAGCCCAGCAGCGCCGGGACCGCCGTCAGGCCGAACAGATGCTGCGCAAGCTGTCCCGGGTCGTGGAGCAGGCGGCCGACAGTGTCATCATTGCCGATCTCAGCGGCCGCATTGAATACGTCAATCCGGCTTTCGAGCGGCTGACCGGCTATGGACGAGCCGAAGCCGTGGGCGGTAAACCGTCCTTGCTGAAATCCGGCAGGCATGATCAGGCTTTTTATCAAGCTATCTGGAAAACGGTAACCAACGGCGAGATATTCAGCGGGACTTTAATCAACCGCAAGAAGGATGGTGAGCTGTTTTATGAGGAGAAAGTCATCACGCCGTTGAAGGACGAGCAGGGGCGGGTGAGCCATTTTGTTTCCACGGGCCGGGATGTCACAGAACGCGTAAAGGCAGAGCAATCGCGCGCTCAGCTGGTCGCTATTCTGGAAGCGACGACTGATTTGGTCGCGATTCTCGATCCCGACGGTTGCCTTCATTATCTCAATAATGCGGGATATCGTTTGCTTGGCCTTGATCCCAAGGTAGATATCAGCAAATTTTGTTTACCGGAACTGTTCCCCGAACGCATAACGCAGCAATTGCAGAGCGAAGCATGGCCTATCGCCTATAGTACGGGCAGCTGGACTGGGGAAACCGCATTGCGGCGTACCGACGAAATAGAAATCCCGGTATCGCAAGTTCTGTTGGTGCATCGCGATGCGGCAGGCAAGGTCGAATACTTGTCTACGATTGCTCGCGATATTTCCGAACGCAAACGTTTTGAAGCCGAATTGCAGCATCAGTCTACCCACGATATTCTGACCGGCCTGCCGAACCGGATCCTGATGATGGATAGATTGGCTGCCGAAATAGAGCGAGCCCGGCACGCCAATAATTCCGTTGCCGTATTGTTTCTGGACATGGATAACTTTAAACGGATCAATGACAGCATGGGGCATACCGTCGGCGATGCCTTGCTCCAGCAGATTGCCGGTAGGCTACAGGCCGCTTTGCGCCCTAACGATACGATTGCCCGCTATGGCGGTGATGAGTTTGTAGTCATAGCGGGTGATTTGCCGCGCTCGGAAAACGTATTAGCCGTATTGCGTAAGATTTATGCCGTTTTTGAGCGACCGATGCTACTCGGTGCGCAGGAAGCCTACATCACCTTTTGCACCGGCATCGCACTCTATCCGCATGATGGTGCCGGCGCCGAAGACTTAATGCGCAATGCGGGTACGGCCATGTACCGGGCCATTATAGCCGGCCATAACCAGTACCGTTTCTATGCGCCGGAGATGAATGCGCGCAGCCATGAATTGCTGACGCTGGAAACCGATCTGCGCCTGGCTTTTAAACGTAATGAGTTTATTGTCTATTACCAGCCTAAGGCGGAGCTTAGCACCGGCCGCATCATTGCGATGGAAGGCCTGATCCGTTGGCAGCATCCGCAACGCGGTCTGATATCACCGGCCGGTTTTGTGTCAATGCTGGAAGAGTCCGGGTTGATCATACCGGTGGGCGAGTGGATATTGAGTCAGGCTTGTGCCGAATTTAAGGAAATGAGTCTTCAAAGTATGCGTATTTCTGTTAATGTCTCGGCCTCCCAATTCAACGATCCGGAACTGCTGAGCAAAGTAAGTCGAATCATGCAGCGAGAAAATATGCCACCGAATACGCTGGAGTTGGAAGTAACCGAGAATATCGTCATGCAAGATCCGGCAGCCGCAGCCGAGACTCTTAAGAAATTACGGTCTCTGGGCGTTCGCATTGCCATCGACGATTTCGGCACCGGCTATTCATCGCTGTCCTATCTTAAGCGTTTCCCTCTGGATGCGCTTAAGATAGACCAGAGCTTTGTACGTGACCTGACCAGCGATACTAATGATGCGGCTATTGTCGAAGCCAGTATTACACTCGGTAAAAAGCTCGGACTCGAAGTCGTTGCTGAAGGCGTCGAAACTAAAGAACAGTTCGAATTCCTGCGCGCCCATGGCTGTGATCTGGCTCAGGGCTACTATGTCAGCCGTCCGTTGTGTAAGACTGAATTGATCGAGCTGTTACGGGAAGAACGGCGCTGGTGAGCTCTGTAGACAATGACATTCAACAACGTTATTCGGTCGGGTTATGGCGATTTTATTGGTTAATAAACGTCCTATTGATTATACGGAAATATCTGGTATATTAAGGCGCCTTAAGTTGATAGGGCTTATTCAGTTGCCGTTATCGGCACACGAATATAATTAGTGCCAAAGGGATGGCGCATACTACTGACCGGTCTTGGTCGTCTTCGGGAAAATGGTAGAGTATTCGTTTAGAAGCCAGCCATAACGCAAGCTTTTCCTCATCTTATGAAGATTCGCAGTAAATTTTCAGCAATTGTTGATTTGTCAATTTAAAACTTAGCATCAAAGACAGATTCTGATAACATCAAAATCATGAAAATCGTTAATGTTCGGAGTTTAATTTAAAGGCAAAGCAACTCTGTCTTATGAAGTTGATGATCTTCAGCCTAGAGCCAATAATCACTGCCCCGTTCAAGCAAACACACATACCAACGGTAAGGGTTTTTCATTGAATCCTCTGCATTTTTCAGCTGACAAAAGGCAGTCCATAACCGGTTTTGTAATATTCGGTTTCTCAAATCTGCGGTAACGGCATTTTTCAAGCCTCACAACAGACCACCACGCATGGCCTCCGTTTTGCTGCCTTTATAGAGTCAAGTCGCCATTGATTTGGATGGAACTTGATTTGCTCACCTGTTTAAAGTCCCGCTTCGCAACAGAATCTATTTGGTAATTATTTAAAGACGCGTGTGGTTTGTGTTCAGAAGCTATTTGTGCGAATTCCTTCATAGCTTGCCTATAGCTTTTTGAGTTAGTCGATATTTAAATAAATACAAAACCGTGATTCTAAATTATACAAATTTATAAACGCTTCTTATAAAGCGGAAGAGGAGGATATTGATATGCCAAAGAGAGAAAATGGAGCAATGAGAATTCATGTCTATGAGCTACGCATAGGTATGTGTGTTTGTCGATTGGAAATGCCCAAGGAGGAATCGCCTGTTCTGTTCTATCGATTTGATATTAAAACCCAAGCAGATATCCAAGCGATTCAATCGGTCTGCGATTATGTACTCATTGACGTTAGCCGACAGAGACAGAATGAATCCGATGTTGTTATCTCGACTGAGAAAAAGACCGTTCCTAAGAAAAGATTAAGCTTTGCTCTTTCGTTCGAGCAATCAGCGCTTACTTATCGGCATGCCGGCAATTTAATTAAATCCGTCATGGATGACATTCGCTTTGGCAACCCATTAAGGGTCAAAGAGATTAAGGAAGCCGCTTCCCAATGCGTTGAGAAGGTGTTGGAAAATTCGGATGCCATGCTATTGCTGACGCAACTTAAACATCAGGATCATTACACGGCGCAACATAGTTTGAATGTGTGTATTTTAGCCATTCTGTTAGGGCGCGAACTGAAGTTTTCTAGCGAAGATCTTAACAGTATTGGTTTGTGCGCTTTATTGCATGACATTGGCAAGACGAAAGTGCCTCTCGAAATACTGAATAAGCCTGGAAAACTGGATGACGACGAACTGGAGATCATGCGCAAACATCCTGAATTCGGCCGGGACATTTTGATGGCTGCTCAGAATATAGTTCATGATGCTGTTGATGTGGCCTATGGACATCACGAGAATTTGTCAGGCACCGGTTATCCCAGAGGTCTCAATAACAACAGGCTGTCAAGCTTTACTAAAATAGTTGCGGTTGTCGATGCTTATGATGCGATTACCAGCGACCGGGTGTACCAAAAAGGCAGGCCACATTTTATGGCGCTGGATATTTTGATTAAAGGTATGAATACCGAGTTTGACGCCGCTTTTGTTATCCAATTTATTAATTGTATTGGTTATTACCCGCAAGGCAATTTGGTTGAATTAAGCAATGGTGAAATTGGCATAGTGGCGGAGCAAAATAAAGACGATCGGCTTAAACCAAAAATCCTTTTAGTTCTTGATAAACATAAAAAAACTGTCAATGAACGAATACTCGATTTGGCATTGGATGTTTCTGACGTTAATGGCGTTCCTTATGAAATCAAAAAAATAGTTCGCCCGGAGGATTACGATTTTGATTTAGTCGGGTTTCATGAAGAAGGCAAATTTACTTGGAATTACCCGGTCATTGTATAAAAAATTAAAAATTAACGGTAACAGAGCTTAGTTTCTAAGTATTGAAAATGACTAAAAAAATTAATGTAAGGCAATTGCGAAAAGGTATGTTTGTTTGTGGTACGGATCGGAAATGGATTGAGATACCCTTTTTTCGCAGAAAATTTCTCATTACATCCGAGGACCAAATAAAGACATTACAAGCATATTGCCGATCCGTTGTTATTGATACTGGAAAAGGCGTTGATGTCATTATTCAACAGGAAGACAGCAAAATAATCGAGCAAGATAACGAAACACCTGTCGATTACGATAATTCCAATCATGGAGATGATTTATATCGAAAAAGCTACGAGCAAAGCCAAACGGTGTTAAATGAGGTTTTGAATGATGTCAGGCTCGGTCGTTGTGTTGATAATCCGAAAGTAAAGGACATAGTACAGGAACTAACAATCAACATTGTAAAAGATAGCCAAGCCATGATTGGACTGATCCGATCCAAAGACAAAAACGACACATTAGCGCGAAAATCAGTCAATGTTTGTATCTTAGCGTTGGCTTTCGGTAAGCATATAGGCGTTCCGAAAGAAAAAATGTATGTGCTGGGTTTGGGAGCGTTATTGCATGACATCGGCATGATACAAATTCCCAACAAAATTTTGTTAAAAAAACAGCCATTGATGCCTGCTGAGCGCGCGATCATGGAAAAGCATACCGAATACGGTCTCGCCGTATTGGCTAAAACGAAGGAAATTCCCGTGGATGTATTAAAAATCGTTCATTCCCATCATGAGCGAATGGATGGCAAGGGCTATCCGCAGAAACTACAAGCCAAGGAAATAGGCTTATTGGTTCGCATGGTAACGATTGTTTCCGTCTATGAAGCACTAACGCGGGAACGTTTTTATACTGAAACCCTGTCGCCTGTTGCGGCATTGAGATATTTATATACGTCAGGAAAAACAGTATTTGATGCCCATCTGGTGAAAAAATTTATCCAGGCACTCGGTATCTATCCATCGGGCTGTGTGGTGGAGCTTAATACCGGAGAACTTGGTATTGTCGTCAATGTCAATCAGGAAGACCGGTTGCGTCCGACATTACGTATGGTTACCAATGCTCAAAAAGAAATTTTTTTGCAAGAGTCTATTGTTGATCTTGCAGAGCCTGCAAATAAAGGCAAAGAAATTATTAAAACTTTGGAAATGGATAATCCTATTATCGAGATATTTATGAAACTTCACGAACAGACCTAAGACGGAGGACGAAGTGATGCCTCCAAATAAAGTGTAGCAGATCAAGCTTTTTTGGATGTCGGGTTGGTTCGAGCCATCACCCAAATAGACGGTATGAACCGACAAATGCCGCCGTGGTAAAACAAACGCAACATAGGCTGGACACATAGAGCAAATTTCAATTGATAGGTGATTTAATGAATACAGATTATTTTTCTTATGGAATGGCGGCACAAAAAGAAACAATGGATTCATCAGACGAATCTAAGGTTAATGTCACAAGAAAAAGCTCGGTAACGGCAATAACTGAATCGGAATTATCGTCGCCGCTTGCGGAGGATGGCGGTGAGTGGGAAGGATTTTATGACAATGGAGATGGTTGGAAAGAGTTTTAATGTTGGCACTATCAGGAATGATAAAAAATAATAATGCACATGCTGTAGCAAATGACGTGACAAACTTTAAATGGAAGTAAATATGCCGGTAACTACTCAGGAAATCAGGATGAATCAGGGAACGCTGTTGGTTAGTCGAACTGACTTGAAAGGAATTATTACTTACGTTAATGATGAATTTGTCAATATCAGCGGTTTTACCCGTGATGAGCTAATAGGCGAAAATCATAATATCGTCCGTCATCCCGATATGCCGCCGGTAGAGTTTAAAGATTTATGGTTGACTATAAAAGCGCTTAGACCCTGGCAGGGACTGATAAAGAATAGAACGAAATTCTCTGGCTATTACTGGGTGGAAACGAATGTAATGCCGGTTTTTAAGAATGGCAAAGTGCATGAATACCTTTCGATCCAGCGTGTTCCAAGCCGGACGAAAGTTGAAAAAGAAAAACTGTTACACGCTTTACTGAATACCGATACAGCGTTCATAAAACCTGCCGCTTTAGCTCCACTGGTTAAAGCAATTAAAAAAACGAGCGTCTGGAAAAGAATGGTAAAAGTATTCGGCAATGCATCCGGCTTAAACCTGAACGAAGCAGCCGGTAATTTTCAGTGTGTTTTATATTCAATAGAAATGGGATCGTATTTGGCCCAAGCCGAAGGCGATGTATCAAAAGCCATGAGGGTTAACCAGAAGCAGGATAAGGTTCATGCCGGAGTCATTGTGGCTAATAATCATTTTGAAATAATTTATATGAACAACAGTCTTTTGGAAACGATTAAGAAAGCATTGAGTAATGTCGATAGTTTCCATAAAGATCCGGCGGGTCAATATCGCCCGTTGACAATCTTAAAGGCACCGTATCCATTAGAACTTCATATTGCGGGTCAAGTCATCAAGTTATAGAGCTGTTTATGATGAAACCGACGGAGTTCAATTCAATAAAGCATCGCCATGATGCGGAGGTAAACGGATGACTGCTCAACAGTCAGAAAAAAGTATTATTCAACGCCGGAGAATGGGAACCGACGGAAATAACCTCTTAAATGAAGTCATGCCAAATAGTAAAAAAATTAATCGATATATCGAACGGTTCAAGGATGATATCAAGCATCTTGACCCGGCGGATCAACGTTTAAAAAAATTGAATATCGATTTTGTCCGAAAATTCTCACGTATTATCGATACGCACCCCGGCATTAAAAGCGGACAGTCGAAGTATATCACGGAAAAAGCCTTGCTGATTGCGACGGTATTAGACATGAGCGCTGACGAGAAGATAGATATTCTTTATGCCGGATTGCTGATACAACTCGGCAAGATAAATTTGTCCGGTAGATTGCTGACAACGCCTTTTTATTCAATGTCTATTGTCGACAAATACCGTTATTTAGGGCATGCGGTAGAGGGGGCGGTTTTATTGCATGGATTAACGCAGTTTAAAGGTGCAATTAGGTTAATCCGGCATCAACACGAACACTATAACGGCCAAGGCTTTCCCGACGGCCTGGCTGAACGCAATATTCCCTTAGGCTCCCGTATTCTCAGTGTGGTCAGTGACTATATCGGCTATCTTGAGGGCTCAATGACTGGTAAGGTCATGTACGCCGATGCCGCGCTCAGTCAATTAATGATCAAGAAAGAAAGTCATTACGATCCTAAAATAGTCGACGTTTTCGCTCATGTGCTCAGGGGCGCAACCGTTGAAGAACTCAAAGAAGCGCGTGAGAAATCTCAGTTACATGCTGTCGTTACTGAGCGATGGAGGAAAGGCCTTGTGCTTGATAGGAAAAATAAGCTCTCAGGTTCCTCCTCAATTGTGGAAATTGCATTGCCGCAACTGAAAGTGGACATGAAGGTCGATAGCATCTTTTTCGGCAGTAAGCCCTATATTAGAAATTGCATTGCGGATCAATCGATCATTGACAACGTCACACTATTAACAAAAAACAAAGGTGTAAATCCCATCATCAAAATTTTCCTGAGCGTGGAATGATGATGCCAATCCGTTCCAAGCAAATTCGTGTTGTTCGATGCATGCGAGGCTCAACCGGTCTACGGCGGAAAGCCCGGCGTATTCTCGCAGGTGAAAAGGGGCAAATCTTTGTTTCATGGACAGAGTCAAAAAAAATTATTAGTTACGCAAAAGATGAGTTTGTTGCTATTAAAGCGCTGCCGATCGTGCGGGAGTGACAGGTTAATGAGCTTTATCCAAGAAAATAATTCACGGCAAGAAAGAATGGGTAGATGGGAAGTGTGGTCTAGAAATGAGTGTAATCAGATACAACGTGCTGTGTTTGACGTGTATCGGCAAATGGGCTGTGGTTTGATGGAAGCTGTCTATCAAGAATGCCTGGAAAAAGAGTTATTAAAACGGGGGATTCCTTTTGTTGCACGCCAAGAATTCAAGCTCTTCTACAAAAACGAGGCCTTACTGCAAACCTATGTGGCCGATTTTATCTGCTATGAATCTATTGTTGTTGAAATTAAAGCACTTTCTACAACAACTGGAGCGCATAAAACCCAAGTATTGAACTATCTGGAAATAACTGGAATGCGTGTGGGATTGTTAATTAATTTTGGAAGTTGTCCGAAAGCTACCATCGAACGGATTGTGCTATGAAGTTTTTTCGTACTTTTTTGATACTTGTCGATTTCGGGCGCAATTGGGTATTTATTCCGTTCGACTTGCAACCATCCGTCAATACGATAGAACACAGATGAACGCAGGTCATTATAAGCATTCAAGAATCAAACTAATTTCCAAGCGTCTGCTGAGAGTACGGTTTTGCCTTCTTGATTATCAATCTGGGGTTTGATCCGCAAACGTAAGTAAATTTTACGCTCACTATTAATCTGGTTTTAATAATAATAAAAAAGAAGATAGCTCATGAAAATCAATATGCCCGTAACGAACCAAGAAATCCTAATGAAAAAAGGGCAATTCCTGGTCTCACGAACCGATTTAAAAGGAATTATTACTTACGTCAATTACGAATTTGTCGCCATCAGCGGTTTTACCCGTGATGAACTGATGGGCTCAAGTCATAATATTGTTCGTCACCCGGATATGCCGGCGGCCGCCTATGAAGATTTATGGCTAACCTTAAAAGCGCTTAGACCCTGGCAGGGGCTGGTAAAAAACAGGACTAAATCCGGCGATTATTACTGGGTCGATGCGAATGTGCTGCCGGTGTTTAAAAACGGCAAGGTCCATGAATATCTTTCGGTTAGACGTGTTCCCAAGCGAGAAAAAATTGAATGGGCGGAGCAGTTATATCTCCAGCTTAATGCGAATAAAGCAAGCCTAAGACCTACCGGTTTAGCCGCCATGTTTAAATCAATCAAGGAAATTGAGCCTTTGAAAAAGATGGCTTTTGCACAAACCGTGCAATTAGCCCCTCTTTTCTACTTGATGTACCAGTTGTTTTCAGCACAGGACTATCCGTTGTTAGCCGGTGTTGCGGCATCGGTCATGGTTTCGTCGCTGATAGGTTTTAAAGTACTCAAAAGCTTCGACGCATTATTAAATAAAACTATCGGTATCTTTTATCGTCTGGCTGAGAAAAGGTTCGGCAATGCGCATGATTTAACCCGGAATGACCTGGTCGGCGATTTTCAGCGCGCCTTGTATTCAATGGAAGTCAATTTGAACCTGGACTTGGCGCAAGCCAATGAAAATGCGGCAAATGCCATGCGGCTTAATCAGGCTTTGGATAAGGTTCATGCCGGCGTCATGGTCGCTAATAATGAGTTAGAAATTATTTATACGAATGACAGTGTTCAAAAAATGTTTAATGAAGCGGAACGCGATATTCATACGCAGTTGCCGAATTTCGTTGCCGATAAACTTCTGGGCGCAAATATCGACAGTTTTCATACGGATCCCGCGCATCAGCGTCGCTTGTTGGCAAACTTAAAAGAACCGTATCGTGCAGATCTTCGGATTGCGGGTCAATATATGACGGTTATTGCCAGCCCCGTTATTAACGCCGATGGCGAACGCATCGGTTTTGTTGCCGAGTGGCAAAATAAAACCCATGAGGTTTTAATCGAGCAGGAAATCGAACAATTAGTGCAGGATGTTAAAGCCGGCGATCTGAGCACCCGTATCGACATGGCCGATAAACAAGGCTTCGCCAAAATATTGTCATCCGGAATCAACGAATTAACCGATGTTATTGAAAGTGTATTTAGCGACGTTAACAGGGTGATGGAAAGCATGGCTGAAGGTGATTTAACGAGGCCCATCACTAATGACTATCAGGGTGTTTATGCTGAATGTAAAGATAATATCAACGGTACCCTGGCAAAGTTGAGCACATTTATTGTTCAAATCAGAGATGTGGCTGATTTTATAGCGACTTCATCAGAGGAAATGGCAACCGGCAATAACAATCTTTCCAGTCGTGCCGAGCAACAGGCGGCGAGTCTTGAACAAACCGCCGCCAGTATGGAAGAGCTGGCCAGCACTGTAAAAAACAATTCCCAGAAAACGATTCAAGCAACAGAGTTTGTTAATTTAGCGACGCAAATGGCTCAAAAAGGTAGCGGGGTTGTTAAATCGGCAATCGAGGCCATGTTGGACATTAATGCGAGCAGTAATAACATTGCTGAAATTATCGGGGTGATTGATGAAATCGCCTTTCAAACCAATCTGTTAGCATTAAACGCTGCAGTAGAAGCAGCCAGGGCGGGGGAGCATGGACGTGGATTTGCGGTGGTGGCAACGGAAGTGCGTAATCTGGCTCAACGGAGTTCTAATGCCGCGAAACAAAGTAGTGATTTGATCCAGAACAGTGTGGAGAAAGTGCGTACAGGCACAGCATTTGTCAATGAAACAGGCGCTGCGCTGGGCCAAATTGTCGAGAGTGTTGAAAAAGTCGGCGCTATCGTCACGCACATCGCCAGCGCCAGTTCACAGCAATCGGCGGGGATTGACCAGGTCAATCAGGCGGTTTCTCAAATGGACGATATTACTCAGCAAAATGCAGCTTTGGCGGAACAAGCGGCGGCAGGCAGTATCTCTATGAGCGAGCAGTCCACCCATATGGCTAAACTGGTTGGCTTCTTTAAGGTTAATTCAAGCGGTACTTCTGCTCCGGTTAAAGCAATCGAACGTGGTAAATCCTGGGTAGCGCCAGTACCAGCAAAAAAATCCGTAACCCCGCCCGCGTTGCCAGTAAGTAAGTTCAACATCGATAGCAGCGACGAATGGGAAGAGTTTTGACACTGAAGCGGAAAGGCGCGCGTATTAAAAAGCGCGCTGCGATTTTAATGCAATAGTTTTTTGTGGTGATTGAGAGGAATCAAAGATGACAATAATCGAGCAACTTGACGTTGAAATAAAGAACGCGACAAAAGAATTAAATGAAAGTTTAAAGACACAGACTTTGTTGCGAGAGAAACTGAAAAGCAACAATAAAAAGTTGCAAGAGATTTTAGAACAGCTAAAGGCTATCGAAGCCTATTTAGAAGATTCAAATGAATTAGTTTTTAAGCTAAAGCAGGAAAATTTGAGGCTTAAATTAACATGCGACGAATGGATGAAACGAGCTGTAAATCTTCAGTTAGAGGTTTTAAGTGCGCGTGTTGCCTCAAAAGAATGAATAGTTGTACGGAATTATTTACACACTGCAATAAAGATCATTAAAAAATCCTGGTCCTCTATATGATATCCACTAATTCAAAGTTTATTTTTGTTGTATTACTGTCAACTTTATCGAATGGCTGCGCTCACGATTCCGTCAGTCCGGATTGTGCTTCCGTTAGTGCAAACTATAGCCCTGTCAGTACTCATTATTCTGATACCGCTCAATATGAGCCGGAATATTATCTGGTAAAAAAAGACGATACTTTGTATGCAATATCCCGCTTGTTTGGTCTGGATTACCGGCAACTAGCCCGATGGAACCAGATTGATCCGCCTTCTTATTCGATAGAAGTAGGTCAAAAAATAAGACTTTCCGAGCCAACTCGACAAAACAATCCCGTGCAAAGTCATACGGAGCAAGAAGCAAAATTGCGACTGGAACAGTGATCCGGCGTAGTCTCTTTTGGAAATCACCGAACATACGGTTTACGGTTGCGCTTTTTCCGGCGACCGGCCTTGAATACAAATCTATGACTGAAGCCAAGTACAGTGCGCTTTTCGGTGCGTGAATCAAACTTATGCCGACAGGCAAAGGATTGTTCAATCGCCCTGATTCTATTGCTTATATGGAAATATTAGGTATAATGCTCCAAATCAATAAGGTTGATTTTAGTTGTTGTCATCGGAACAAGGATATAGTTAGTGCCAAAGGGATGGCGCGTACTGCATGACCTGTCGCGGGCGTATTCGCGAAAGCATTTCAGAGTATTTAAAGTCTGGATATAACTCAGGCTTTTCTTCAGTATCAAGTCTCATCAGATTCGCAGTGAGTTTTCAGCGATATTAAAGTCAATGAGCTTCAGCTCAGCAAACTTTAATTAAGCGTCTGCATAAACAGATGCACAATTTTTCGATTCCCCCCTACGTTTTCTAATTGACTAACGCTTTCGTTGTAAGTCGTTTGTCATGTTTGATTTTCCAATTTACTGAAACGCTATTTGATCAGTGGATTGCACATGCCCGGCCGCCTGCGTCATGCATCAATTGTTTCAAGGCACAGGCAGACTAAGTAGTCTAACGGACGCGATTAAACGGTTTCTTACAGTGAGCTTAACAAGTCTCCTGTTCCAATGTTTCCCAGGACTTTTTGTCCCCTCGGTTTTACAACTATATTCAACCCAAAAATAATGTTTTAGTAAGGAAATGAAGGGAAAAGCTTTCCCTTATGTTCCTGGTTAAACGGCAAGCCGACATAAGTTAAGACTTTTACAAAAAGCGTTAAACACTCTGTGGATTTTTAAATCGAATGAGCCGATTTAACCTGTTTAAAATCGATTAAATAAAATATTGACATGAATCTATGAATAATTTATCCCCCCCCCCCCGAAAAGCATGGGTCGAATGGGCTTGTCAAGAGCTTTTTCATTTATTTGAGGTGACGCTGTGAGTTTGACTGACTCCACACAATCTGGAGCGTCTGACTCATCAGAAACATTGGCGGCCAACACGCAAGGCGTTTTTTTGCGCGTACAGGCCGATAAGGTTGATCGACTGATGGATTTGGTCGGCGAGCTGAGTCTTGGCGTATCCGAAGTTATACATAGCCCCGATCTTGTAGGGCTGGAATTATCCGAATTTGAAAAGTCCGCGCACCGGTTGCGGATGATCGTGCGTGAGATACAGGATGCCGCCGCCGAGCTGCGGCAAGTATCGGTGGGCGACGTATTCCGCCGCATGCGCCGCATGGTGCGCGAACTAGAGCGCCAGACTGGGAAAAAAATAGAGTTGGCAATGGTCGGCGAGGACACCGAGATCGACAAAGTGGTAGCCGACCGCCTGTATGAGCCGTTAGTACATGTACTGCGTAACTCCGCCGATCATGGTTTGGAATCACCTGCGGAGCGGATTGCCGTGGGCAAGCCGGAGACTGGGCGCATAACACTTATTGCCGCACAATTGGGGGGCGATATCCAGATTACCGTGGCGGACGACGGGCGGGGCCTACATCGCGAAAAAATTTTGGCTCGTGCTAAAGAGCGAGGGTTAGTCGGTGTTAATGAAGAGCCTGAAGACTCGAATCTGTGGAAAGTTATTTTCCAACCGGGATTTTCGACGGCGGAAACCGTGACCAATTTATCCGGGCGCGGCGTGGGGATGGATGTGCTCAATGCGACAATGAAAGATTTGCGGGGACGCATTGCTGTTGATAGTAAAGCCGGGAAGGGTACGCGCGTCAATCTCTCGATTCCGCTGTCTCTTGCTTTTCTCGATAGCCTGGTTATGCGGATTGGTCGACGCTTGTACGCCACGCCGGTTGATGCTGTCAGTGAAGTATTCCGCCCGGAATCCGGGCAGATCAGCGCCGTTTCAGCCGGAAATGGCGCCGAGATGATTCAGGTGCGTGAACATATGGTGCCGGTTTGCCGTCTGCAACGGTTTTATGGCGAAGACTGCCGGACGTTAGAGCCGCTCGACACGTTGATTATCGTAGTATTCAAAACCAGTTTCGGCCAGATCGGTTTGCCGGTTGATGAAATGTACGATCAGCAGCAGGTGGTGATGAAGCCGCTGCAAGGGCAACTTGGATCTATCCGGGCCAGTCTCGGTTGCGCTCTGCTCGGTACCGGCGAGATCGCCGTCGTGCTCGATTGCGAAGAGCTGGCGCGGAGAAGTCGGCCATGAGCGGACATCAGGAATTATCCGGGGCGCATGCGCCTCACGAACAGGGCTATCAACGTATGCGTGACTGGCTGCATGATCGATGCGGCATGATTTACCCGGAAAAGAAAAAACAACTATTGATTTATCGCATGCAGAGAGTCTGCGAACGTTACGGCGTGTTGAATATCGAGGCACTGGTTGATAGATTGCAGTCAGGACGCTATCAAGACATGGAGTTTGCGGTAATACATGCGGCGTCTACCAATCACACCTATTTTTTCCGCGAGCCGCAGGTCCTTGATTTTTTTAAAGACGTCATACTGCCCACCTTACCGCAAGAGGGCGGACGCATCTGGAGTGCGGCCGCTTCCACCGGCGACGAGGCCTACACCCTGGCTATCATGGCGGCTGAAGCGCGCGGACTCGCCTGGACGCAACGCAAGCTGGCGATTCTGGGCACCGACATCAGCGATGTGGTGATTGCCCATGCCGAATCGGGTATTTACGGCGGTTCCCATATCGCTCAAATGCCTGCAAAGCTACTGGAGCGGTATTTTGATCCGGTAGGCATGGATCAATACCGTGTGCAGGATGATCTACGGCGTGTCTGCACATTTCGTCGTCTTAATCTAAAGACTAGCCCCTATCCATTCCAGAAGGACTTTCACGTCGTATTTTGCCGCAATGTGCTGTATTACTTCGACCGTGCGCAACAGCGGGCGGTCATCGATGCGATCTATGACGTTACCGAGCCGGGTGGTTGGTTGTTGACCAGCGTCACCGTGTCGTTACGCGAGCTTGGCTCATCGTGGATTCCCGTCCAGAGCGGCGTTTACCGAAAGGCAGGCTAAAGAATGATAAAGCCTAACCGTCCAATCCGCGTCCTGATCGTCGACGACTCCGCTCTGGTGCGCCGTATCCTGTCTGATGGTATGCGCCGCGATCCTGAGATGGCGGTGATAGGCGAAGCCTCTAACCCCTACATGGCGCGCGACCTAATGGTCGAATTGCAACCCGACGTTATCACCCTGGACGTGGAAATGCCGCGCATGGATGGGGTGACTTTTCTTAAACGCTTCATGCCGGTAATGCCGATTCCTACCGTAGTCATCAGCTCGCTTACCCGGCAAGGCGCGCGTATCAGCCTGGAAGCGCTTGAGTCCGGCGCGGTGGATGTCATAGCCAAGCCGCAAATCGGTGTGGTGGACGAGCTGCCCAAGATGATCGAAGACATCAACCGCCGGGTTAAGGCCGCCGCCGAGGTGAACGTCGCTTACTTTAAACGCGCCGGACGGCGGGATGTCGAAGCCGTCACCAGTTTAGGCGAAACCACCGACAAAGTGATTGCCATCGGTTCCTCCACCGGGGGCGTGGAAGCGTTGCTTCGTATCATGCCCGCGTTTCCCGCCAACGCGCCGGGCATCGTCATCGTTCAGCACATGCCGGGCGGTTTCACCGCCACTTTTGCCGAGCGTTTAAACAGTATTTGCATGATGCAAGTTAAGGAGGCTGAAGACGGCGACCGCGTTCTACCCGGTAGGGTGCTGCTCGCTCCAGGCGGCTTGAGGCATATGACCGTGGTGCGTTCAGGCGGTCAATACCGGGTCGCGCTGAGCGAAGGCGTGGCGGTCAACTACAGCCGGCCTTCGGTAGATGTGTTGTTTAAATCGGTGGCGCAAGTCGTCGGCGTGAACGCGGCGGCGGCCATCCTTACCGGCATGGGTAAGGATGGCGCCGAGGGCTTGCTCGACATTCGTCAAGCAGGCGGGGGCACCGTCGTTCAGGACGAAGCCACTTCGGTCGTGTTCGGCATGCCTCAGGCCGCCTATAAATTGGGCGGCGCGAACAGCATTGCGCCGCTTGAAAAAATACCGTCATTGCTGGTGCGCGCATTGCAGCGCGTTTGACAGGGGTAAAGAACTTGTAACTACTCGTATTTTTCTCATTCCCACGCGCTGCGGTTAAGCCGTTCGTGGTGAGTCGTGCTGGTTCCCAAGCTGGAGAGACTGTGAAAGTATTCATGTGGGAGGGGCTTTAGCCCCGAAGGTCGAGGCTAAAGCCCCTCCCACGATCAATAAAACAATGGCTTACAAGTCACTAAAATAGTATGTGTCATATTTTCAAGAATACTTTCACAGTCTCTGGAGCTTGGGAACCAGCCTATCTCTTAACTTGACGGTAGTGGTATAGCACATGGGAACGAGTGAAAACGGCTTAACAAAATCCGTACGGCAATAGTGCCTGACGGGGATGAATCAATAACCGCAACATGAGAGGAGGTTGAAATGTCGGATATGGCAGGCACCCAGGAGCGTCAATACGGCGCGGATAACGAAAACACCACATTGGTGTTCAATGACGAAGACAACATCGAGGATATGTACCTCACCTTTGGTTTAGGCGTCGAGGAGTACGGTATCGGCATCGGTTACGTGACCGAAGTGGTCGGCATGCAGCGCATTATGGAAGTGCCGGACGTACCGGCCTTTATCAAGGGCGTCATCAATCTGCGCGGCAAAGTGATCCCGGTGATGGATGTGCGCATTCGTTTTGGCATGAGTGTTAAAGATTACACCGAACGCACCGTGATTATCGTACTCGACATCGATAACGTACTGATCGGCCTGGTTGTCGACCATGTTAGCGAGGTGCTGGAAATTCCCGAAAGCCACATCGACCGCCCTACCCAGTTCGGCGGCGACAGCAATAGCGTAATCCGCGGTTTCGGAAAACAGGCTGACAAGGTGGCGATCATGCTCGACATTCAGCGAATGGTGTCGGATCAGGCCATCGATTTACGTAAGGCGCTTGAATCGGCGCGGAACAATGCTTGAGTGAGTTTTTAGCCATGAAAGGTAAAAAAATGCATGCATCGTTCCCGCGCCGGAGCGTGGGAACGATATGATTTTTTACTCGAAGGAACCGGAATGAAAATAATGATCTTCAACCAGAAAGGCGGAGTAGGCAAGACCACTACCGCACTCAATCTGGGCGCCGGGCTGGCGCGCTGGGGCGGCGAAGCGGTCACCCTGGTCGATCTCGATCCGCAAACGCATTTGAGCGCCGCCATGGGCTTTCGTGTCGAAACGCTGGCCTGGAACGTGAGTGATTGGCTGACCGGTTCGCCCGTGCCGACGGATGGACATGGCGCAAAGCGTATCGCTGACCGGCTCTACTTGGTGCCGGGGGATTGCAATCCGAAACCAGGACGCAAGATGGAACGGAACTTGGACGATTTGACCGGGCATCTGGTGATTGACGCGCCGCCGACCTGGAATGACGAAGTGGCGGCCCTGATGACAGTTTGCGACTACGTGCTGACGCCGATGGAGCCCGAGTTTTTGAGCATGCAAGGCATCAGTCGGCTGTTGCAACAGATGAAAACGGCCGGGATTCCCTGGTCTCGTTTGCGGCTGCTGTTATGCCGCTACGACAAGCGGCTGGCCGTACACCGTGAAGTGCGCGATCTCTTGACAGAGCGTTTCGGCGAACATCTGTTGTCGGTGGTGATTCGCAATAACGTGCGTCTGGCCGAAGCGCCGGGATACGGACAAAGCATTTTCGATTATGCGGCGGACAGTGCGGGCGCGGAAGATTATTTCGCATTGGTGGTAAATACGCTGCTGGCTGACGACACTTGGCTGGGAACGGGCGAAATTTCGCCTGCTTGTTGATTTTCACGCCGGGGCTTAGGGGCGGCGCATATTAAATTTAAGAACAGGAGAAGTAGATGACTACGAAAAAAACAGGAAGGCCCGGTCGTGGCCGGGTTCCTAACGATCCGCTGGACTGGGTGGAGGGTGTCGGCAAAACAAGCTCAGAGGAAAACGCCACAGTAACGCAGTCGGTTGCAACGGTTGCGGATGAACAGGAAAACGTCTCGGCGGCGCCGGTACAAACGCAAACTTTAATTGAACGCAAACAGGAGAAAACGATGTCGGAAACCAAGCATATTGAGCAAGCCGGTCGCTGCGAAGCGATAGGAGAAATCCGCCGTGTAGCGGAGGCCGTCAGGAACGGTAATTTGGAGGTAAGAGCCGATGTGTCGGAGATGAAAGGCGAATGCGCCGAAGTGGCTGAGACAGTGAATGATATGTTGGCACATTTTCAGCAGCAGCAGCAGCAGCAGCAGCAGCAGCAGCAGCAGCAGCAGCAGCAGCAGCATTATACATCTGTTTTGGCTGGCGTGTCAACCTGTATACAGCTTGTCGATGCGGACTTCAATATAACCCATATCAACCCCGCGCTGGAGGCCATGCTTGCTGCCGCAGAGTCGGATATTCGCAAACAGATGCCTCATTTCGACAGAACAAAACTGATCGGGATGAACATGGATGCTTTCCATAAAAACCCCGCCCATCAACGCAATCTGCTGGAAAAACTGACGACAAAACATAGCGCGGAAATCTGCCTGGGAGGGCGTACATTCACGTTGGTAACCACCGTACTGCGGGATACCGATGGGGTGCGCACCGGGGCGCTGGTTGAATGGGCGGATATTACGGCTTGGAATAGTGTGGCGACATTCTTGGAGGCATTGACCCGGGGGGAGCTAGAACGGCCTATTATTGCGGTTGAGCAATGCCAAGGTACAGCGCAGATTTTACAAAAAAACGCTGTATTGCTGCGCGACAATCTCAAGAATTTTACAAACGATATGCAGCACATGTCGAACGAACACGACCAAGGTGACATTGACGTCGTCATGGACGCCTCGAAATTTCAGGGCGGATTTGCGGAGATGGCGAATGGCGTCAACAACATGGTGTTAGGCCATATCGCCGTGAAGAAGAAAGCCATGGCCTGCATCAAGGCGTTTGGCGAGGGCGATTTCAACGCAGAGTTGGAGAAGTTTCCCGGCAAGAAAGTCTTTATCAACGATACCATTGAACAGGTGAGGACCAATCTCAAAGCATTAGTGACTGATGCCGGCCTACTGTCCCAGGCAGCAATAGAAGGCAGGCTAGTCACCCGCGCCGATGCGAACAAACACCAAGGCGACTTCCGCAAGATTGTCGAGGGTGTAAACGAGACGCTGGAAGCGATAGTTGGACCGTTGAACGTAGCGGCTGATTATGTCGATAACATTGCCAAAGGTGTGATTCCAGCGAAGATCACTGATACGTATAACGGCGACTTCAATATTTTGAAAAACAACTTGAACACCTGTATCGATGCGGTCAATGGTTTGGTAGCGGATGCCAATATCTTGGCGGCTGCGGCGGTGGACGGCAAGCTGGCGACCCGCGCCGATGCGAACAAACATCAGGGCGACTTCCGCAAGATTGTCGAGGGTGTGAACAACACGCTGGACGCGGTGATCGGACCGTTGAACGTGGCCGCCGATTATGTCGATAACATTGCCAAAGGTGCGATTCCGGCGAAGATCACTGATACGTATAACGGCGACTTCAATATTCTGAAAAATAATCTGAATATCTGTATTGATGCGGTCAACGGCATTATCGACGATGCGGCCTCTCTTTCTCAGGCTATTGTCGATGGTCAGCTCAATATTCGAGCCGATGCCTCTCGTCATCAAGGCGATTACGCAAAGATTATCGTTGCGTTCGAAAATGCTTTCGTCGGCCTCAATAATACTTTTTACCAGATTGTCGATACGGTCGATCAGGTCGGCCAGTCCGCCGAGCAGTTGAATGCCGCTTCGCAGAACATGGCTGCGAATTCGGAAGAGCAATCGTCTTCGGTGGAAGAGGTGACTTCCAGCCTGGAGGAAACCGATAGCCAGGTCAAAGCCAACACCGACAATGCCAACGCCGCCAACCAATTGGTGATGGATACCTCGCAGGCGGCTAATCAGGGACAGGTGAAGATGACCGGCATGATCGGCGCGATGGACGCGATCAATCAGTCTTCCCAGGATATTGCCAAGATCATCAAGGTGATTGACGAAATCGCTTTCCAGACCAATCTGCTGGCGCTTAACGCGGCGGTGGAAGCGGCGCGCGCCGGTCAGCACGGGCGCGGTTTTGCGGTAGTGGCGCAGGAAGTGCGCAACTTGGCGGGGCGTAGCGCCAAGGCGGCGCGCGAGACTGCCGATTTGATCGAGGACTCGTCCAAGCGGGTGAGAGAAGGGGTGGGAATCGCCAATGAAACCCGCGAGGCGCTCGACCAGATTGTCGGCAATGTCACTAAAGTCAAGGATTTGGTGGCCGAGATTGCCGCGGCCAGTACCGAACAATCGAGCGGGGTGTCGCAGATCAATGTGGCAATGAACCAAGTCGCCAAGGCGGCCCAGGAAGGCAGTCAGCAAGCGGAGGAGCTGGCTTCGTCTTCCGGCGAACTGACTAATGTCGCCAATCAGATGCGTATGGAAATCAGCCGTTTCAAGCTGCGCGAGCGCCCGCATCAAGCGGGCTGTACAGGATTGGAAGATATATCACCGGAGATGATCCGTCAAATCATGGCGATGATGAGGGCGGAACAGGCTGGTCAAGGTGTAGCCCAGAAAGCGGCAGGCCCTGTACGCGCCAAGTCGGCTAAGTCGGTGTTGCCTTTAGATGCCGATGAGCGGGGATTTGGCGGCTTTTAATGGGGCTGATGGGGCATCGTTCCCACGCCAATAGCCGGAGTGCAGGCAAAGCTTGCACTCCCGTTGGTCGGCGTGCGGGAACATGATCAAACACACGAACTTATACGATTTTTTTCTCGTTTCCACGTAGTACGTCACTGCCATTAAGTTAAGAAAAAAGCTCCCTCTCCTGCGCGCTGGTTCCCAAGCGGGAGAGACTGTGAAAGTATTCATGTGGGAGGGGCTTTAGCCCCGACTTTCGGGGCTAAAGCCCCTCCCACGATCAATAAAACAATGACCTAGAAGTCACTAAAATAGTATGTGTCATATGTTCAAAAATACTTTCACAGTCTCGGGAGCTTGGGAACCAGCGTATCTCTTAACTTAATGGCGTGACGTAGTATGTGGGAATGAGCCGGGTAGGCCGGGTTAGCGATAGCGTAACCCGACGTAGGGCGCTGATGTGTCGGGTTACGGCTAGCGCCTAACCTGACCTACGATACTTTTTATTCTCCTCCCCCAACCCTCTCCAGCAGGAGAGGGAGCTTTTACATGGGAACGAGGCCAATTTTTTAACTGTATGAAATAAGGAGTCAATATGGAACACAAGGTTTTGATAGTGGACGATTCGGTGATGATGCGCACGGTAATTCGCGGTTTCGTTACCAAGATGCCGGAATTTAAGGCAGTGGCCTTTGCCGAAAACGGTAAGAAGGCGCTGGAAGAATTGGACAATCATAAAGATCTGGCGCTGATTCTACTGGACATTGAAATGCCGGAAATGGACGGCTTGGAATTTTTGCGTTACGCCAAGCTCAAGAGCAAGGCCAAGATTGTAATCCTGTCGTCGGTGGCGCTTTCAGGTTCGCCCTATGCCGCGAAGGCTAGGGAGTTGGGGGCTGATGCCATTGTTACCAAGCCTTCTGGGGCGGTGTCTCTCGATTTGGTTGATAAGCGCGGCGATGAACTGAGTCAGGTGATGAGGCAATTGGTGGGATTGAGGTAAAAAGGCTAAGGGTTCGGTTAAAAATAACTTCCCGAAATCACTGTCTTCTATCGTCAAACCGTTCTTCGTACTGGGTGTAGCCGAAGGGGCGGGACGAGCGGAAAGATTTTATTCGATCCATATCGGAAGTTATTAATGACCGTATACAAGGTAAGGTGTTGGTTAAGCGCCGTTACTTAGGCGGGCATAAATATCGTGGGTATCTGTAGGAGCAAGTTCATCCGTCCCTACGCATCGCGGTTTTATGCGCGTCCCTTAAAAAATATCACGACGATCAACGTAAGAACGCGCTGCGTACCCTACGGTGAATTATAAAAACAAAAAACTTGACTGTTAACGTCAAAATTGACTGAGGGTTGTGGAATGTCCGATGAGTTGGATATAAATGAGGTTTGGGGGTTGTATGCTGAAGAAGGCGGTTGCTCGCTCGATGAAGTGGAAGAATGTCTGCTGATTCTTTCGGCATCGCTCAAGGCGGGGGGGGATACGCCTCTGGATATTGATGCGGTGGCTCGTCTGTTTCGTGCTATGCATACTTATAAAGGCAATGCCCGTATGTTGGGATTGTCGGTCATCGAATCGGTGGCGCATCTGGCGGAGGATATGATCGGGCTGGTGCGCGACGATGGGGTCGCGTTGGACGAGGAGATTGTTATTCTATTGTTGGAGGCGACGGATACCTTGCGCGCTATGCTGGAATCTTCTGTATCCACGCATCAGGATGCGCCTTCAACGATGGCAGGCGATCTTACGTTACGGATGAAGGAAAAATTCGCAGCCGTCCGTGACGTAATGACGGCATGGATGCAAGAGGAAGAGCACCTGAAAGCAGGAACCGTTGCCGACGACTGCACGGATGCAGGAGATAGAGCAATGCACGGAGCAATTGTCGACGACTGCACACGGATGGAGGAGGTAGAGGCCCCGCAGTCTATCGTATTCGAGCCCTTGGACACGGCTTCTCTGGCTAACGATCCGGTCTATCGCGAGATATTTTTCGGTATGGCGCATGACGTGTTGCATGAAATGCGTTCGGTGCTGGAGGGCGATGCTACCGGCGCAGCGGTATACGTTGTTATCGAAGAAGCCGAGCGTTTACGTCATGCGGCGGAGCAGATCGGTATGCTCGAATGGCTGCTGGTGTTGCAGGATTTTCTGGGGATCGTGGGAGCTACGCGCAGTCAGGCCGGGACGCTGCTTTCCCGCCTGCAAGCGCTTTATGAGCATAATTTCGCTCAGAAACCTAACCTTAACAGTGAGGCCGTTGTGTCCGACGACCCGGTACGCCGTTTTTTCGATGCGCTGGAACAGCCTCTCGGTAAATTGTCGCAACTGGGCAATCATATGTCTACTGACCAAGAGTTGTCGTTGGAAGCTGTCGTAACGGCGGCGGAAGAGGTGCGGGTGCTTGCCGGGGCGCATGGTTTCGTACGGATAATGGATGTGTTGGATAGGGTGATCGCCGATGCCCGCACCGGTGTTGAATCTTTGGATGCTCATTTCACCCGCCTTGAGTTCCTGCTCTACGAGGAGCTGGCCTCTGTGGCCGAGGTGATGCTCGAAGATCGTAGCGGATTGTCTGCCGATCCTCGCACTACTCTACGCGCCTGGTGTGCGAATCATGTGTTCGAAACCCTGCTCGAAATGCGCAACGTGATAGAACGCATCAAACGTCAGGAGGCTGTGCGTTTGCAGTGTACGCGCATGATCGAGTTGATGCGTCAGGTTTATCATGCCTGTCTGTTCTATGGCATGGAAACGGCGGCGCACTTGAGTATGTCGATAGTGGATTTGTTCGCGCGCGCGGAGATCGGGGTAGCTGATGAAATTTTTAAAAAGTTGATGGCGGATTTGTTCGCGCGCGCGGAGATCGGCGAGACGGCGCCGGATGTGCTGCTGCTGCTGCATATCGCCAAATCGTTCATCGGCGATATTGAAATTATCCTGGATGTCGCCGAACTTGGCGAAACACCGGATATGGCGCGGATTGAAAAGCTGTTGCAGCAAGCGTCCGAGGCTGCCTTTACCGCTAACGGCACCGTATCTTCCTCGCAGATTGAGGCGCGTTTGGGCTTGCCGAAAGCTTTCCACAAGGTGCTGACGCCGGAGAACGTTCAGGTTGTTTTGTCAGGCCTGGAAAACGGCCATCATTTCTATATTGTACGTTCCGATCTCAATAACGACGAGGAGTTGGCGGCGAACTTCCTAAGTTGGATGGACTCGGGTATTGCCCAGGCTATCAGTAACGTGACGGTATTTGACGGTGACCACACGTTATTCGATTTTTTACTGTCCAGTCCGCTGGGTGAGGCGGGTTTTAATGAGGCGCTGACGGTGCTTGATCCGAAAGGTCGGTGTCTGCATGTGGAAGCCGCATTGGCGGATCGCAAGGCGGGAGATCCTGCGAGCGGCAAAGCCGGTGCGGATCAGGCCGTGAATTCCGCCGAGGAGGACGTTATGCGGGCCATGGCGATGCGGGGTACGATGTCTGGCGATATGCTTGAGTCTATCGGCGAATTGGTCACCGGACAGGCCATGGTGCATCATTTGTTGACCCGATTATTCGAGTCCGATCTGGTGCGTTTGGTCGAATCGGAAATGGCCGATGCCGGGGATAATTGGCAGACGGCGCGCGGGGCGGTGCGTCAGACGTTGGAAAGTTGGCTGGAGAATGTGGAAAAGCTCATTCAGCTCGAATCGCAAAATACTGCATTGCTGAATCGTTTGCAGGATGAAGCGCTTGCCGTGCGCGTGCGTCCGGCCGCTTTGTTGCTTAAACCCTTGACCCCGTTCATTGAGGGGTTGGCGCGGCAGCACTCCCGGCAGGTATCGCTAGTGACTGTCGGCGATGAAATAGAGCTCGATTTTAGTATGCTTGATACTTTGAAGTCGGCGTTGCGTACCTTGGTGACCTTTTGCGTGAGCCAGAGCATTGAAGCGCCGGAGCATCGTGTCGGTGCAGGCAAGGTTGGGCGAGGGACTTGCCGGGTGTTGTTGGTTAAACACGAGGATCATGTGGCAATCACGGTAGAGGATGATGGCAACGGTATCGATCTCCAGCAGGTTATGCAACGGAGCCGCCGGCTGGGTTGGACTGAGGATCGTCCTGATGTTGCGCTGGTCTTGCGCGATGGTTTCGGGACGGTGTCGAACGGCGAGTGCGAGGGGGTCGATCTTGCGGCTGTCCGCAACCAGCTGCGCCATCTTGGCGGCGACTTGCGAGTGAACAATTTACTGACCGGCGGTACGCGCTTTTCCTTGACCATGCCGTTGGCGATGGTAGTGTTGGAAGGCATGGCGGTGCGCGTGGGCGAGGTGCAGTATGTGGTTCCTATTGATGCCATTCAACGCATCGTGCGTTCAGGCGCAGATGAGTTGATGCAGGTATCGGCCGACCGGGGGCGCTACATGCTGCGCCTGGAAGCCGATGATGTGCTGCCGATCCAGTTCCTGAGCGGTAACGGGCAAGCGGAAGGCGGCGCGGGGGCATCTCGGTTGACGACCCTGGGGCGAAATGCAGACAGTCGTGACGATGAACTCAAGCATTTGTTCGTGGTGGTGGGTAAAGATGGGCAGCGTACCGCGCTCTCGGTGGATGAGCTAATTGGCCAGCAGCAAGTGTTGATTCGTCCGTTGCATGGGTATTTGTCCGGCATTCGCGGGGTGACCGGGTGTGCTTTACTCGGTAGCGGGGATGTCGGCATGGTGCTTGATATGAGCTATGTGTTGAGCCGGGAAATGGGCGTGGAGTGATGCGTATGACCGGCGGGTTGGCAGAGATGCATTCGATGATTTTATTCAATCGCTTGCATCGTCTGTATGGTGAGTGGGTTGCAATGGCAGCGTCTGTCCAAATGCTGGAAGGTTTACAGCGGATTTACAGGCGGCGCTTGAATTTTAGATTAGTAGCTTGAAGGAGTTAGTTTCGGATTAATCTAACGTATTTTGGGGCATTAACGAGTTCGTTCTTTAGTTAGGTATACTTTAAGCGTCGTATTTTCTGTTTTTTTTAGGTGGGCTACGCTGTGCGTACCTTTATAAATAATCATAAAAATCAATGTAAAATGTACACACAGCGTACCCTACAGTGAATTGAAAAAGCTAAAAAACTGCCCATTACGCATTCAAAGATAGGTATGGAAAATAATCTTCTAAAAACGACTTTAATCCATCCTATCTTTATGGGGCTGAGACTTATAAGCCGCTCTTTGCTGTCGCAACTTTGATCAATTCATCCACTTCATTTGTTGTATTGGCGAAACTTTCGGTGGAGGCTGAGTATTCCGCAGCTCCTGTAGCCACTTCAACAACCAAATCGGGCGCTTTAACGCGTTCCATAATTTCGTTTTTAATCTGAACGGCGATTTGCTCGGCTTTTTTCAATGGCGAACCCGGCATCGCAATAAGAAAATCCTGTTCACCCATTCTTGCCGCAATATCGACGCCCGACCTGATGTCTTCTTGAAAACAGTCTGCCACGCTGCGTAATACCGCATCCATTTCAAAATCGGGTAAATTATTTTTGGCTTTGAAATCCTTTAAGCTGATAACAAGAATGGAAAAAGGAAAGCCGTTGCGTCTGGAGTTCTCAACTTTTTCCTTTAACCGGCCCAGCATCGTGTCTTTGGTCATTAACTGTGTCAATGGATCTAAGGGGATATGTTCCCTGTCCCATGTTTCCTGGGCTTCCAGCCGCAACACGTTGATAATGCCCAATGAGCAAGCCAGTAATAATCCCAGTATCCAAGTGAAATACCACATAATAATCTCCTAGTAAGCCGAATGATCGTTTTGTTGAATATGCTCCGGCGTTATCTTGCCGCGCAATACACGAAATACCCAAGTGGTATAAACAAGAACGATAGGCAGGAAAATCAGCGTAGCCACCAACATAAGTTTTAACGTCGTAAGGCTGGAACTGGCATCCCACACTGTCAACGAACTGTTCAAGGCCGAGCTTGAGGGCATCAGGAACGGGAACATCGACACGCCTGCGGTTAAGATAATTGAAGTCAGTGTTAATGAGCTGGTGATAAATGCCAGGCCCGGACGGTCAATTTTTGACAGCACGATGGTTAGCGCGCCGGCAACAAAAGCCAGGGTGGGAATAGTCCATAACACAGGGCAATGTTCATAGTTATCCAGCCATAATCCCGGCTCTTTGGAAACTATTTTTGCCAATGGGTTGGATGGCGCATTAGGGAAAATTTCGGTGGTGATATGGTAACCGTCAATATGGGTAACCCAAATGCCCGCCGCAGCAAAAAGGGCCAGCGTGATGATGGCAGCAACAAGAACCACTTTTTTACTGCGCTGATTAATATCGCCACCGGTCTTGATCTGTAAATAGACCGCTCCGTGCATAATCAGCATCGATAAGCTAACCAATCCCGCCGCCAATGCGAAAGGGTTTAATAATGCCCAGAATGAACCGGTATAAAAAATTCGCATATCGTTATCGAAGTGGAACGGTACGCCTTGCAATAAATTGCCGAATGCGACGCCGAAAATCAACGCCGGTACGAATCCTCCGACAAATAACGCAATATCCCAGTTGTTGCGCCATTTTTGGCTGGGTAGTTTACTGCGGTAATCGAAGCCTATCGGCCGCAAAAATAATGCAAACAAGGTCAGCAACAACGCAAAATAAAACCCTGAAAAGGCCACAGCATAAGCGATAGGCCAGGCAGCAAACAACGCGCCGCCCGCGGTGATAAACCAGACTTGGTTGCCTTCCCAGACAGAGCCTATCGAATTAATAATGATGCGGCGTTCGGTATCGTTTTTGCCTAAGAAGGGCAATAAAACCGCTACACCCAGGTCAAAGCCGTCGGTAATCGCAAAGCCGATCAATAAAGCACCTAAAAGGGCCCACCAGATCAAGCGCATGGTTTCATAATCGAAAATCATAGTGATGCTCCTGTGGCGATTTCAAAATGGTAACGGCCTTTATGCAGGCTGCTGGGGCCTAACTTGATGAACTTAAGCATCAAGAACATTTCTATGGTCAAAAATACCGTATATAAACCGATATAACCCGTTAAGCTCAGGTAGATATCCAGTTCGGTCAGAGAGGATGTGCTTAAAAATGTCGGTAAAATCTCCGCAATAGTCCACGGTTGACGGCCGAACTCGGCCACAAACCAACCCAGTTCAGAGGCGATCCAGGGTAAAGGCATCATGTACAGGCTTGCACGCAATAACCACTCCTGTCTGCACTTACGAATTGAACTGGCTATTACTGCAAAAATAAATATTGCCAGCATAATAAAGCCGCAAGCGACCATGATTCGGAAAGTCCAGAATAATGGCACAACTCTGGGGATTGAGTATTGGGTTGCCAATTCTATTTGTTGATCGGTCGCATCGACTACATTCTCGGTATAACGTTTAAGCAAAAGACCATAGCCCAGATCTTGCTTGTAGCTGTCGAACTCATCACGGATATTTGGGTCTTTATTGCCGGATCTTAAAGTCTGCAACAGGGCGTAAGCCTGCATGCCATTGCGAATACGCGAGCGGTTTTTATCCAGAATCTCCGATAATCCGGTAATCGGTTCATCGATGGAACGCGTCCCAATCAAGCCCAATACCCAGGGGATTTTGATTGCGTATTGCGTTTCCATGGTTTCCTGGTTCGGTATGCCGATGGCTGTGAATGCTGCGGGTGCCGGTTCGGTGTGCCATTCGGCTTCTATAGCGGCCAGTTTGGTTTTTTGTACTTCGCCGGCGGTATAGCCGCTTTCGTCGCCCAATACAATGACCGACAGGATGGCGGCCAGTCCAAAACCTGCTGCGATAGTGTAAGAGCGTTGTGCAAAAGCCGCATCACGGCCTTTCAACATGTAATAAGCGCTGATGCCCAACACGAAAACGGATGCGGTGGTATAACCGGCTGCAACGGTATGAACAAATTTAACTTGGGCGGCCGGATTAAATAACAGATCGCCGAAGCTGGTGATCTCCATACGCATGGTTTCATAGTTAAAGTTCGCTCCCGCCGGAAATTGCATCCAACCGTTGGCAACCAGAATCCATAATGCGGATAAATTGGTCCCGAACGCAACCAGCCAAGTCACCAGTAAATGCTGGCCTTTGCCCAGCTTATCCCAGCCGAAGAAAAACAGGCCGACAAAGGTGGATTCCAGGAAAAACGCCATCAAGCCTTCAATGGCAAGCGGCGCACCGAAAATATCGCCGACATAGTGAGAGAAATACGACCAGTTCATGCCGAACTGAAATTCCATGGTCAAGCCGGTAGTCACGCCCAGTGCGAAATTGATACCGAATAATTTGCCCCAGAACTGGGTCATATCCTTGTAAATTTCTTTGCCGGTCATGACATAGGTCGATTCCATAATCGCCAGTAAAAACGATAAACCTAATGTCAATGGAACAAACAGAAAATGGTATAGAGAAGTTGCTGCAAATTGCCAGCGAGATAGATTCACCACGGCTTCTGAAATCATAAATTCCCCTATGGGTTGAGTTCTGTATACCAGAACTTAAGATGAATGGCATTGAAAACAAGTAAACCAACACCGTTTGCGATTAAAACAAATTAAACTTACAGAAACAATACAAAAATTAAGTTTGTTTTAATCTAACAAGTAGCCTTGTGCGTTAAGAACGAACCGTGTTATTGTCTATTAATGTTTCCTAATATACCAATTTATTTTTAAGTTACTCGATACTTTCTGTTCGATCGGTCACAAGGGCTTTTTACTGTTCAGTGTTGGTATCGGTTTACTTTAATGGGATTTCAATTGACCCTAAGTTCAATTGGAAAATGCATGGCAGGCAATAATAACTACTAATGAGGAACGTATCATGGCTCGTATTGTAATTCTAGGCGCAGGCATCGGCGGCGTACCGATGGCGTATGAAATGAAGGAAACGGTAGGAAAAAATCACGATGTGATCGTGATTTCCGATAGCCCGACTTTTCATTTTGTCCCGTCAAACCCTTGGGTTCCACCCAAATGGCGCAAGCCGGAAGACCTGAAGATCGAGTTGGCGCCGGTGATGAAAAAGAAAGGCATCGAATTCATTCAAAAAGCCGCAGCAAAAGTTGACCCGGTTAATAATCAGGTGCTGCTGGATGACGGTTCGGCCGTCGCTTACGACTTCCTGGTAATTGCCACGGGTCCCCGTCTGGCGTTCGATGAAGTTCCCGGTTTGGGGCCGGATGGCTATACCTCATCGGTTTGCCATGTCGATCATGCCGAAGTTGCGATAAAAGATTGGGATAAATTTATGGAAGATCCGGGCCCGATTGTTATCGGTGCGGTTCAGGGCGCGTCCTGTTACGGTCCGGCCTACGAATATTTAATGATCATTGAAACCGAATTACGCAAACGGCAAATTCGTGACAAAGTGCCGATGACTTTCGTTACCGCAGAACCGTATATAGGCCACTTGGGCTTAGGCGGTGTCGGCGACACCAAAGGTCTGTTGGAAAGCGCTTTGCGTGACAAGACCGTCAAGTGGATAACCAACGCCAAGGTCGACAAAATCGAGCCCGGCATGATGTATGTCACGGAAGTCGATGATGAGGGCAAGGACAAGAAAAAACACGAGCTGCCTTTTAAGCATTCAATGATGTTACCTGCTTTTACCGGCGTTGACGCGGTGCGCAATGTCGGCGTTGAAGGCTTGGTTAACCCGCGCGGCTTTGTCTTGGTCGATGAGCATCAGCGCAATAAGACTTTTAAAAATATCTATTCCGTCGGCGTTTGTATTGCAATACCGCCGATTGAGCCGACGCCGGTACCGGTTGGCGCGCCAAAAACCGGCTATATGATCGAGTCAATGGTGACCGCTACCGCGCATAATATTGCCGATGAACTGGCCGGTAAAGAACCGAGCCACAAAGCCACGTTGAATGCTTTATGCCTGGCCGATTTTGGCGATTCCGGCGTGGCATTCCTGGCCAAGCCGCAAATTCCGCCGCGTAATGTCACCTGGTCTGCACAAGGTAAGTGGGTTCATCTGGCTAAAATCGGTTTCGAATTTTATTTCATGCGTAAAATCAAAAAAGGCATCAGCGAACCTTTTTATGAAAGGATGATGCTTAAATTGATAGGCGTGGTTCGTTTAAAGGGAAAATAAAATGACTATCGATCGCGTGGTTTTTGCGGTGGCTGGCAGCTTTATTTTGATCAGCCTATTGCTGGCTCATTATTATTCCGAGTTGTGGCTATGGTTTACCGCCTTTGTCGGTGCTAATTTGCTGCAATCGGCGTTTACCGGGTTTTGTCCGATGGCAATCATACTTAAAAAGTTGGGCGTTAAGCCGGGCAGTGCGTTTTGATTGCGTAACGCCGTAATCTTTTTTACTTCGTTCTCGCGTATCGCGTCATTGCTATTAAGTTAAGCATTGTAGGAGCGGGCCATGCCCGCGATGAAGGAGTTACAACGCGGTAATCGCGCCCCATATCGCGGGCGCGGCCCGCTCCTACAGTGTCGTTTTGTATAGTAGTCACGCGGCGCGTGGGAACGAGGGGAATTTCTAACAGGTACGTGAAGATTATGCTTAAAACAACAAGAAACAACTTGGCATTAAGTCTGTTACCGATACTCATGTTGTCGAACTTGTCGGCCGCAGCGGATCATAGTTCCCCAAATCCTGCCGGTAAAACGATGGCGGAAAAATCGGCCGGCCAATCTTTTACATTGGATCAGGCTATCGATTATGCATTAAGCAACAACCCCGACCTGCAAATCGCCACCGAACGTCTCGGTCAGGCTGAAGCCCAATTAGGCGTAGCGCTGTCCGCGTTTTATCCGCAAGTCACCGCCAAGGTTGGTTACGATCATTCCAATAATCCCGCACAAGTCTTTTCGATGATTGTGGCGCAACGGGATTTTGGACCCAACTCGATCAATAACATCAACAATCCCGGCTACCGGCAGAACTTTCGCCCCGAAATCATAGGCAAACTGTCCTTGTTTCGCGGCGGGCAGGATTATCAAAACAGTAAAGCCGCGGAGTTGGGCATCAGTGCGGCGGAGTTTGAACGCTCGTCGGTGCGTAATGCGTTGATTGAAGCGGTAACCGCTTCCTATTATGCCTATTTGGCTGCACAGGAAGCGCATAAAGTCGCCCAGGATTCCATTTCGGCAATTACCAGCGAATTAAAGCAAACGAAGCTGAGGTACGAAGAAGGAACTACTCTTAAATCCGATGTGCTATCGCTGGAAGTGAAATCGGCTGAAGCGCAGGAAGCCCAAATCAAGACCGCCAATGGCATCGAGCTGGCCAAAACCAGTATCGCTACCTTGCTCGGCCTGTCAGCGGATCAAACTTTTACTGTCGCGTCGTCATCGATGTTGCCAGAGCCCAAGTTAACAACATCGTTTAACGACCTGCTCGAACTTGCGATGACGCAACGCCCGGAAGTTAAGGCGGCCGCCAACCAAGTGGAAATCGCCCAGGCCAAGTTGAAAAGCGAGCAGGGCGCTTATTTACCTCGAGCCGATGCTTATGTCAGTTACGGCCAAAACAGCCAGTCTCCAGGTTTTTCCAGCAGCAAAGACAATGTTACGGCCGGAGTCAGTGTCGAAATGGATTTGTTTTCAGGCTTGGAAACCAAAAACCGCGTTAGTGCTGCTGAACGAAAAGCCGCCGAAACCCGTGAAACAGAACGCAAAACAAAATTGGCTATCGAACAGGAAGTCAAAATTGCCTTCCTGAAACTGGAAGAAGCCTTGGCGCGCATGCGCGTTACTGAAGCATCGGTGGCCGCTGCCGACGAAGCGTTGAGACTGGTTAATGAACAACGGCGCGCCGAGACAGAGACCATTACACGCTATATCGAAGCAGAAGTTGCCAGAAATAATGCTCACTCCAACACGATTGCAGCGCATTACGATGCGCTGAGTGCGGAAGCGGCATTGAAAAAGGCTGTCGGAGATTGGAAGTAAATAAAATTAACAGGGCGTTCATCGTGTAATGCAGACCTTCCAGGTTTTTAAAACCTGGAAGGTCTAATGCGCAACGTTCACGACAGATGTAGGCCGGAATAAGACCACCCGGTAGCGTTTCCGGCCTACCTCGAGATGTGTATAACGACGAATGCCGGAGCGTGGGAGCGATAGTTTTCGTGTCTTTCGTGGACCAAATGATTTATCTAAGATAAAGAGAATCTTATGTCAGCAACCGAACCCAAAAATAACAATAAAATCCTGGCTATATTCGCGGCCGTTCTAGCCTTGATCCTGTTACTGCTTTATATGCAGGGCAGTTTTGTCAGCAAAGTGCCGCCCGGATTAAGCCCGTTGGTTAAAGATTCAAAGACGCCAAGCGACACGGCTGTTGTCGAGAAAAAGCAGGTTGACGATATTCTGGCTTGGCCCGGTACGGTAAAGTCGAGGATCGTTGCCAATATCGCACCCAGAACAACTGCGAGGATTCTTGAGATTAAAGTCAACGCAGGCGACAAAGTCAAAAAAGGCGACCTGATTGCCCGTCTGGATGAGCGGGACATCAAAGCCCAGGAAAATGCAGCCCAGGCCGCACTCGCCAGTGCCAATGCCCAGGCAAGCCGCGCCCAGGCAGACGAACAGCGCACCCGCAGCTTGTTTAGTAAAGACGCGGCAACGCGTGAAAATTTCGATGCGGTCGTCGCCAGGGCAAAAGAGGCGCAAGCCGCTGTAAGCCAGGCAAACAGCGCGGTCGCTGAAATCAGGACCCATCTGGCTGATGCTCTGTTAGTCGCGCCTTTTGACGGCACCGTGGTTAAGCGTCTTAAAGAACCCGGCGACATGAGCTTACCCGGCATGCCTATAATATCTTTGCAAACCCCGCAAGGATTAAGACTTGAAGCCGATGTGCCGAGTACCTGTGCCGGGCGCTACAGCATCGGCATGAACGTCAATGTGCGCATTGATACCTTGGGACAAACCACCAGCGCGCAAATTGACGAGATCAGCCCGGAAGTCGATCCGCAAACCCGCACCCAGCTGATTAAAATCGCACTGCCTGCAATGGCTGGCTTGCAACCCGGATATTTCGGCTGGCTGGAACAAGCCTGCGATCGGCACGAAGCCTTATTGATTCCCGCCGCCGCGGTGCAGTATATCGGCCAACTGGAAGTCGTAAAAGTGCTATCGGAAGGCCGACATCTGATGCGGCATATCAGGACGGGCAAAACCTTCGGCGACCAAGTTGAAGTCATTTCCGGCCTGCATGAAGGAGAAACCGTGATAGCCCATCCAGAGCAGGCGCAATAATGGACAGCCTGGAAAACGAAAAACCCAAACGCGGACTGACGACCAAAATTGTTGAAGTTTTTACCACCTCGCAGCTTTCGATACTGTTCCTGATTATTTCGCTATTGGCCGGAGCTGCGGCGCTGGTATTAACGCCGCGCGAAGAAGATCCGCAAATCGTCGTGCCGGTCATGGACGTGCTGGTCGAGTTTCCGGGCGGGTCCAGCGAAGAAGTCGAAAAACTGGTCGCCACGCCGCTGGAGGTTTTGCTCAAGCAAATCGAAGGCGTCGAATATGTCTATTCGATCTCCAGGCCTGGCGCAGCCGTGGTTACCGTGCGTTATTTGGTCGGCCAGTCTTTTGAGGACAGTCTGGTCAAAACCTGGGACCGGCTGATGTCCAACCAGAATCTGATTCCGCCGGGCGTCACGCACTGGAAAGTGTCGCCGGTCGAAATCGATAACGTGCCTATCGTGTTGATGACGCTTTCCGCGCAGAACGATAATTACGATTCGATGGCCTTGCGTCGTATCGCCGACGAGCTGATTATCTCGCTCAGAAGCGTCGGCGATGTCGGCAAAAGCTGGGTTGTCGGCGGCGAACAGCGGCGTGTCTCTATTTATGCGAACCCCGCCTCACTGGCCGCGCATGGCACGACATTGCTTGAAATCACCCAGGCGCTGGCTAATGCGAATGTCAATCTGCAAGTCGGCAGCATCGAACGTGGCAATCGCGAAATATTGATTGAGGCCGGGCCGCATTTTGAGTCGTCAGCAGAAGTCGGCGCGACCGTCATTAAAAGCGTTGCCGGACGGCCTGTGTACCTGCGCGATGTGGCTCGCATCGAAGACGGTCCGGCCGATGTCGATCATTACACCCGCATCGGCTTTGGCCCTGCGGTCGATGAGATGCCGACGATAGGCCATGCCACCGGCAACAAGCCGCAAGTCGGGCAAGAGCGGCAGATGGTCACTATTGCCGTTGCCAAGCGTAAAGGCAGCAATGCGGTCAACGTTGCCGAAGCCGTTATCGCTACCGCGGAAAAACTGCACGGCACGCTGGTTCCGGAAGATGTTTTACTGACGATTACCCGCGATTACGGCGAAACCGCGAACCATAAAGTCAACGAGCTGGTTAAGCATTTAAGTTTCGCGATCGTGATTATCGTCGTGTTGCTGGCTTTTTCGCTGGGGCTCAAAGAGTCGTTTATCGTCTCTATCGCAGTGCCGATGACCTTGGCGCTGACTTTATTGCTGGATTATATCTCCGGCTACACGATCAACCGCGTCACCCTGTTCGCGTTGATCCTGTCGCTGGGTCTGCTGGTCGACGATCCGATCGTTGACGTCGAAAACATCCACCGGCATTATCAACTGCGCAAAGAATCGCCGCTGCAAGCCTTACTGACGGCGGTCGATGAAGTCAGGCCGCCGACCATTCTGGCGACTTTTACCGTAATCGTGTCGTTCCTGCCGATGTTTTTCATCACCGGCATGATGGGGCCGTACATGGCGCCGATGGCGTTCAACGTGCCGATTGCGATGATTGTGTCGCTGATTGTCGCGTTTACCGTGACGCCGTGGGCGAGTTTCAAACTGCTGCAAAGCGAATATCACAACCACAGCGAAGAAGCGCCGTTAGAGCTTAAACAGACTTTTATCTACCGGATTTACCGCTCGGCGCTTGGGCCATTGCTGGAAACTTCGGGGCGCGCCAAACTGTTTTTGCTGATCGTGCTGATCGCTTTCGTGGCTTCGACAATGTTGGCAATTACCCGCGCCGTGCCGCTTAAATTATTGCCGTTCGACAATAAAAACGAGCTGCAAATCATGATCGATATGCCGCGCGGTTCGACGCTCGAACAAACCGATGAAGTCGCGCGCGCCTTGGGCAGCTATCTTGCGACCGTCAATGAAGTCACCGATTACCAAACCTATACCGGCTTGGCCGCGCCGATGGATTTCAACGGTATGGTTCGCCATTATTATCTGCGTAGCGGCGGTTATGTCGGTGAAGTCAGGATCAATTTATTGGCTAAAGACCGGCGTGAACAACAGTCGCACGAAATCGCCTTGCGCATCCGGCCCGAAATAGAACGGCTCGGCAAACAATACGGCGCAAACCTTAAAATCGTAGAAATTCCGCCGGGGCCGCCGGTGTTGTCCGATCTGGTCGCCGAAGTCTACGGTCCGCCGGAAGCCGGTATTAATGATTTGGTCGCGGTATCCAAGCGCGTCAGGGCCGATATGGAAAAAACCGAAGGCGTGGTCGATGTTGATGATTATTCCGAAGCGCAGCATGACAAAGTGCATTTTCATTTGAACAGGGAGAAAGCCGCGTTGTCCGGCGTCAGCGTCGAACAGGTTGCCCAAACCCTGCGCATTGCCGCCGCAGGTCAAGCTGTCGGCATTGTGCATATTGACAGCGAACGCCAACCGCTGGAAATCACGCTGCAACTGCCTCGTGCGCTTCGCTCGTCGGTTGCCGATTTATTGGCCTTGCGCGTTAAAACCGGTCAGGGCGATTTGATACCGTTAAGCGAAATAGGCAGCGCCAGCATAGAAACCGAAGACCAGCCTATTTTTCACAAGAACCTGCAACGGGTGAATTATGTGATTGCCGGAATGGCGGGGCGCAGCCCTGTGGAAGCAGTGTTCGATTTGAATGACGTGCTGGACGAGCGCCCGTTGCCGGAAGGTTACAAGGCCGAATTGGCAGGCGAGGGCGAATGGAAAATCACCGTCGACGTGTTCCGCGACCTTGGTTTGGCTTTTGCGGCCGCGTTGGTGATGATCTATGTGTTGCTAGTTGGGCAAACCGGATCGTTGAGCGTGCCGCTGGTGATGATGATAGCGATTCCGCTGACCGTAATCGGCATCATGCCGGGCTTTTGGCTGCTTAACCTGTTTGCAGCGCCTGTTGCCGGTTATCCGAATCCGATTTATTTCACCGCCACCGCGATGATCGGCATGATTGCGTTGGCCGGTATTGTGGTGCGCAACTCGATTATCCTGATCGATTTTATCGAACGCATCCGCGCCCGTGCCGGTGTTACGCTTGCAGACGCGTTGATTGAAGCCGGTGCGATTCGCTTGCGGCCAATATTTTTGACTGCCGGGGCGGCGATGTTCGGCGCGTTTGTAATTATTCTGGACCCGATTTTTTCTGGGTTGGCATGGAGTTTTATCTTTGGCATTTTTGCATCGACGTTGTTTTCGTTACTGGTGATTCCGGTGGTTTATTTTTTGATTAATAAAGAAGAGTGATTTTTTCACCACGAAGACACGAAGAACACGAAGTTTATGTTTTTTCTTCGTGTTCTCGGCAACTGCTCCGTGCGCGCCTTGTAAGTCCAAGAAGGCGCGCACGGCACGTCCTACCACCTCATCCGTTACTATTACCCAATCATCTTTTCACAGTTTTCACCGACAATGCGTAACATCCGCTATTAACTGATGTTGAAAACGATAGTTGAGTTCGCCGTCTATAAATCCCGGTTTTACCTTAGCGGGCATTTGCAATATGTGGTACAACATCAATCAGCTGATGCAGGTAGTAATGTAGTTTATTATCCTGAACATGCCGTAAGGGCAACGAAGGGTAAAACAGGAGCTGGAGTCTCCTCAGCGCTACGGTTATTGCATCGAATTTTGATTTGGACGATCATTGGGTAAGCACAACAACCGGATAATATTATGGCGATAAATACTAACAGACGACCCACATCCCCGCATTTACAAGTCTATAAGCTGCCTTTGACAGGCATTATTTCCATCACCCATCGCATGACCGGCGTTATGCTCTCGGCCGGATTGATCCTGTTTGTTTATGTCATTTCGGCGCTGGCCGGCGGCGGAGATGCGTACGACACCATGCAGACGGTTATGAATCACTGGCTGCTCAAATTAATAGGCTGGGGTTTTATTTACGCGTTGTTTTTCCACCTGTGTCATGGCGTTCGACATTTGATTTGGGATGCAGGCAACAGCTTTGAACTTGAAACATTAAACCGGTACGCGATGATTGAACTGGCCGTTTCATTGGCTCTGACTTTGATGACTTTTGTCTGGGGGTATTATGGACTATAGAACGCCTTTATCCAGGGCCAAGGGTCTGGGTTCTGCAAAAAGCGGAACCGGTCACTGGTGGATGCAGCGCGTCACCGCCGTCGCGCTGGTTCCGTTGTCTTTTTGGCTGATCAAATTTCTGGGCTTGAGCTTGACCGCACCCTATCAACAAACCGTAGACTGGCTGACGTCGCCGATTAATACCGTCTGCATCGTCGCATGGACCATCGCGGCTTTTTATCACGCCGCGTTGGGTTTACAGGTGGTGATTGAAGATTATGTCGCCGCGGAAGGCCCTAAGATAATCTCAATCTGGGTCGTCAATCTGGCTTTCTTGTTTTTGGCGATAGCGGCTTTGCTGGCCGTGTTTCGCATTGTATCGATAGGGTGATTCATGGCAGCAGACTATAAAATTATTGAACATACTTACGATGTAGTGGTGGTCGGCGCTGGCGGAGGGGGGCTGCGAGCGACTTTGGGCATGGCGGAAAAAGGTCTGAAAACCGCCTGCATCACCAAAGTATTCCCGACTCGCAGTCATACTGTTGCAGCTCAAGGCGGCATCAGCGCGGCGCTGGGCAATATGGGCGAAGACGACTGGCGCTTTCATATGTACGACACCGTCAAAGGTTCCGATTGGCTGGGCGATCAGGACGCGATTGAATACATGTGCCGCGAAGCGATCCCGGCCGTGATCGAGCTTGAACATTACGGCGTACCGTTTTCAAGAACCGCCGACGGGAAAATATATCAACGTGCGTTCGGCGGCATGACCACGAATTACGGCACAGGCACCGCTCAACGCACTTGCGCGGCGGCCGACAAGACCGGTCACGCGATTTTGCATACCTTGTACCAGCAGTCGTTAAAACATAAAGCCGAATTCTTCGTCGAATACATCGCGCTGGATTTGATTATGGAAGATGGCGAGTGCCGCGGCATCCTGGCTTGGTGTCTTGATGACGGCTCGCTGCATTTGTTCAAATCGCAAATGACTGTATTAGCCACAGGCGGCTATGGGCGCACGTTTTTTTCCTGCACCTCTGCGCATACCGTGACCGGCGACGGCAACGCGATGGTGTTGCGCGCAGGTTTGCCGTTGCAGGATATGGAGTTCATCCAGTTTCACCCGACCGGCATTTACGGCGCGGGCTGTTTGATTACCGAAGGCGTGAGAGGCGAGGGCGGTTACCTGACCAATTCGCAAGGCGAACGCTTCATGGAACGCTATGCGCCGTCGGCCAAGGATTTGGCTTCGCGCGATGTGGTCAGCCGGGCGATGACCATTGAAATTGAAGAAGGCCGGGGCGTAGGGCCGCTGAAAGACCATATCTATCTGCATATCGAGCATCTTGATCCTGCGATCATTCACGAACGATTGCCGGGCATTTCCGAAACCTCGAAGATTTTTGCCGGTGTCGACGTAACCAAAGAGCCGATTCCTGTGCTGCCGACCGTGCATTACAACATGGGCGGCATTCCGACCAATTACAAAGCCGAAGTCGTGACCTTGAAAGACGGCGATCCCGATGCGGTGGTACCGGGCTTGATGGCAATCGGCGAGGCCGCCTGCGTTTCCGTGCATGGCGCGAACCGCTTGGGTTCAAACTCGCTGCTCGATCTGGTCGTATTCGGCCGCTCCGCCGCGATACGCTGCGCCGAACTGATCAAACCGGGCTCAAGACAAAAACCGCTGACGAGCAATGCTTGCGACAAAGCCATCGCCCGCTTCGATAAAATCCGCAATGCGAACGGCAGCCGCAGAACCTCCGATATTCGCCTGGACATGCAAAAAGTCATGCAAAGCAAAGCGGCGGTATTCAGGACCGGCGCCACGCTGACCGAAGGCGTCAACATGATGGCCGAAGTCAGGAAAACTTTTGCCGATGTCAAAGTGAGCGATAAATCGTTGATCTGGAATACCGACCTGGTTGAAACGCTGGAGCTGGATAACCTGCTGAGTCAAGCCAGCGTAGCGATCAACGCGGCAGGCAACCGCACCGAAAGCCGGGGCGGCCACGCACGGGAAGATTACCCGAACCGCGACGACGAAAACTGGCTAAAGCATACCCTGACCTGGCTAATCGACGACCAGGTCAAAATCGATTACCGGCCGGTGCACATGTACACATTAACCGACGATGTCGATGTAATTCCACCAAAAGAGAGAGTTTATTAAATACGCTTTGAGAAACATGACATGAAAACACTCACATTGGAAATAGACGACAGCATCTACAGCCAAGTTGTCGGTTTTTTAAATTTATTGCCGGAAAAACAATGTCACATTGTAGAAACATTGCCTCTTTCATCAAACGATGACAAAGAACTGACTATCAAGTCGGCATTTGGTTTAATAAAAACGCCTATTACTGCTACGTTAGCGGATATTGAACAAGGTATTATCGAGGGAGCAATAAGTGATAGCGATTGATACTAATGTGTTGGTTCGAGTCATTGTCGAAGATACCGGGCAGCCGGAGCAAACAAAAATCGCCCGCGACTTGGTTGAAAATGCGCAGAAAGTCTATCTCTCTCAAATCGTGCAAGTAGAATGCGCTTGGGTATTGGCAAAAGTTTATAAAATAGATAATGCCAGTTTATTGATGGTACTTGAACATTTTCTGATTAATTCCGCTTTTATTCTGCAACGTCCTGAACAATTTAAAACCGCTATCGATTTGTTTCGCCAAGGTCATGCGGATTTTGCCGATTATTTGATTTTGACTGAAAGTTCATGCCTTGACATGGTTTTATATACCTTTGATAAACGCTTAGGTCGGCATAGCAATACAAGATTGTTATGATGATTATCTTGGATTCCACTCAGAAGAGGATGTACTAATGGCTGAATTTACCCTGCCTAAAAACTCGGTTTTAACCAAAGGCAAAACCTTTACAGCGCCAAGCGGTGCAACCAATGTCCGCCGCTTTGAAGTATACCGCTGGGATCCCGAGTCCGGCGAAAACCCACGCATCGATGCGTTCGAATTGGACATGGATAAGTGCGGCCCGATGGTGCTGGACGCGATCCTGAAAATCAAGAACGAGATCGACAGCACCTTAACCTTCCGGCGTTCCTGCCGCGAAGGCGTGTGCGGTTCCTGCGCGATGACTATCAACGGTAAAAACTCCCTGGCCTGCACCAAAGCCATCGATTCTTATCCCGGCACGATCAAAATATTTCCGTTGCCGCATATGGATGTTGTTAAAGACCTGGTGCCGGACATGACCCATTTCTTTGCCCAATACGCCTCGATCAAACCCTGGATAGAAACCCAAACCCCGCCGCCGGCCGATTCCGAGCGTCTGCAAAGTAAAGAAGACCGGGAAAAACTGGATGGCCTATACGATTGCATCCTGTGCGCCTGTTGTTCGACCAGTTGCCCCAGTTACTGGTGGAACAGCGAGCGTTATTTGGGGCCTGCTGTGTTGTTGCAAGCCTACCGTTGGCTGGTTGATAGCCGAGATGAAAACACCGGCGAACGGCTGGACGAACTTGAAGACCCGTTTAAATTGTACCGCTGCCATACGATCATGAATTGCACCGATACCTGTCCTAAGGGCTTGAATCCGGCCAAGGCGATTGCCGAAACCAAGAAACTATTGGTACAGAGAAAGTTGGGCTGATGAACGAGCTGGCTCGGTTAAGGTGGCAGTGCCGAAGAGGGACTAAGGAGCTGGATTTTTTGTTGAATAGGTACTTGGATACGGGGTATTTGGCGGCGGATCAGCGGGAGAGGGAGTTGTTTGTAGAGTTGTTGGGATTTGAAGATGATGAGCTGCTCACTATTTTACTAGGTGAAATGGAAATACCGGAAGGAATGAAGATTTTGATTGGGAAGATACATGATTTTATATAGACTGAGATTATTGCTCATTCCCAAGCTTCATAGACTGTGAAAGTATTTTTGAAAATATGACGCATACTATTTAGTGACTTCTAAGTCATTGTTTTATTCATGTGGGAGGGGCTTTAGCCCCGACTTTCGGGGCTAAAGCCCCTCCCACATGAATACTTTCACAGTCTCTCCAGCTTGGGAATGTAGTGTAGGAAGCTCCAGCTTCCCGAAATATAGAAAGCTAGAGCCCTTCGACAACGCTCAGGACAGGCTTTCTGGACTGGGGTTCCCAAGCTGGAGAGACTGTGAAAGTATTATCAAAGTCAAAAACCTCCGGCAAAGCCGGAGGCTTGAAAATGTGAACCGCTCAAAGC